>CAZDYZ010000443.1:0-4581 GCA_964509525.1 uncultured Acidobacteriaceae bacterium | reverse complement strand
TGCTCTTGGGAGTCCCGATCGCTGTCTTCGGCGCATTCATTACGCTTTATTACCGCGGTCTGGATAACAACGTGTACGCGCAGATCGGACTGGTCATGCTCATCGGCCTGTCAGCCAAGAACGCCATTCTGATCGTCGAGTTCGCCAAGCTGGAGTATGACAAGGGGGACAAATCACTGATCGATGCCGCTCTTGCCGGCGCACGGGTGAGACTGCGCCCCATCCTGATGACGGCCTTTGCCTTCATTCTCGGCTGCGTGCCGCTGTGGAGGGCGACGGGTGCCGGCGCCATCTCGCGGCAGGTGCTGGGCACCTGCGTGATCGGCGGCATGATGGCGGCGACGCTGCTGGCTGTCTTCTTCATTCCTGTCAGCTTTGACGTTGTGGAGCGGTTCGGCCTGTGGATCTCTGGCGGAAAGAAAGAGCCACATGGAGGAACCGCGCCAGTTCCGGAAGGAGCGGGCGATGACTAAGAAGAGATCACTCATCGTTGCGGTAGCGCTCCTTACCCTCTGCGCCTGTAAGGTCGGCCCCAACTATCAGCGCCCCAAGCTGAACGTCCCTGACCAGTATCGCAGCGCGCCGTCGCCGGAGCCCGCAGGAGAACAGTTCGCCCAGATGAAGTGGTGGACCGTCTTCCAGGATGAAACTCTGCAGGCCCTCATCAAAGAAGCGCTCTCCAACAACTACGACATGAAGATCGCTGCGGCCCGCGTCCTGGAGGCCAATGCCAACCTCGGCATCACCCGCGCCAACCAGTTCCCGCAGGTCAACGGCTCGTTTGGCATCACCAACGAGCGGAACTTCGAGTTTTATGGGAAGAAAGCACCCACTTTCGATATCGCGGCCCTGTCACTGTCCTACATTGTGGACTTCTGGGGACAGTATCGCCGCGCCACTGAAGCCGCGCGCGCCACCCTGCTGGCGACGCAGTATGGGCAGAATGTGGTGCAGGTCACACTGATTTCTTCCGTGGCTAGTAATTATTTCCTGCTGCGCCAGTATGACGCGCAGCTCGATTACGCCAAACATACCGTAGAGGTTGACAAGGAAATCTTGAAGCTGAACGAAATCAAGTTCAAAGGCGGCGAGAGCGCCATCACCGACGTCTATCAGGCGCAGACGCTGCTGGAGCAGTCGGAAGCCGAGGTCATCATTCTGCAACAGTCAATTCCGCAGACGGAGAACAACCTCAGCATCCTGCTGGGCCGAAATCCTGGCGACATAGCGCGCGGGCTCCCTCTCGTGGACCAGCCGCACCTGCCCGAAGTGCCGGCAGGATTGCCTTCTTCCTTGCTCCAGCGCCGGGCGGACGTTCGCCGTTCCGAAGAGAACCTGGTTGCGGCCAATGCCAACGTCGGCGTCGCCAAAGCCGCTTTCTTTCCGCAGATTTCCCTCACCGGCACCTTCGGGGCGCAGAGCACCTCCATCACCAGCTTCCTGCAAGGTCCTGCCACCTTCTGGTCGCTGGGCGGCCAGGTCGTGCAACCTATCTTTCAGGGAGGCCGCATCAGGTCCAACTACCGCCTTGCCTGGGCACAGCGCGACGAAGCTGAGCAGATCTATAAGCAAACTGTCCTGGACGCCTTTGGCGATGTCTCCAACAGCCTCGTCGGCTATTCGCAGTCACGGTTGTACCGCGTGAAGATCGAGGAGCAGACGAATACCTACAAGGAGATGGCACGCCTAGCCAACGTCCGCTTCCAGGGCGGCGTCACCAGCTTCCTCGAGGTGCAGTATTACGAGCAACAATACTTCACCTCGGCGCTGAACCTATCGGCGGCTTGGTACACCGAGCTGCAGAACTACGTGCAGTTGTACCAGGCGCTGGGCGGAGGTTGGGAGCAACAGTAAGAACCCGGTCGTTGTCAGTGGTCGTAAGACGCCGCTCATCGCGATCATCCCAATGATGGTGCATGCGGCCTTCGAGGAACACTCTAATCGCCTCGTCGCTCAGAAAGAATCGACAAGTTTTCAGGGAGAAGTGACGCCTGACAATCGGGCAAGTGGGGCCGGACCCTTTTCCCCCATGAGTCTGCGTCTCGGCAGCAGTTGCCAGTGTTAGGCCTTCTTATCGGAGGGGTAGGCAAGGCCTTCGCGTTCCCCTGGAGCGCATTCCCTGGCTGAGACACGGGGTTAAGGGGGCTGTTGCCGTTGGCTGAAAAATTATTGTACGGCGAGTTTGTTTTTGCAGAATCACTGCAAGCCAGCGAAGCGGAGGCACGCTCTGCTGGAGAAAACCTGCCAAGGAATAGCCGGCTGGAACTCACAGTTCTGCGCGATGGCCTTCTTTTGCGCGTAATGTCGGGCCTGTCACAGAAAATCGACGTGAGAGCTACGGGTACTGCTCGGCGTTGCGAGCACCCAAGTCGGGGACCGTGATGCCGACGTTGACGCCGAACGGCTCCGAGTGGACAGAAAGCGTGATCCACACCTTCACCGGACCTCCCGATGGAGCATACCCCTACGCGAAATTGCTTCGAGACAGCGCAGGCAATCTATACGGCACCACGGTCGCAGGCGGTATGACTGCGGGTTGCCCCTCCGGCAGTGCGGGGTGCGGCACCGTGTTCGAACTCAGCCCGAACGGTGCCGGCTGGAATGAGCCAATTTCTTAGAGCTTCACTGGGGGTGCGGACGGCGCTGCTCTTTACGGACCGCTCGTTATGGATGGCCAGGGCATTCTTTAGTGTCAGGCTGACTGGGCGTACGGACGGAGATACTGCAATCCCCGGAGCGAGTCTGGGCATCTAATTTAGGAATTTGGTCGGACTGGGTATAAGGTACCTGCTATTCTTCGCCATGAATGCGGCAGCAGCGATGCGGCGATCGGCCTTGGTCTTGGCAGTTGTTGCGCTTCGCATATTTGGTTCGCACGCCCAGGACGCCGCGGAATCACAGAAATGTACAATCACTGGGACGGTGGTAGATGCCACGAGTGGGCAGCCCTTGCGCAACGCAAACGTGTCTGCCATTCCTCAGATGCGGTCGCAAGAACCTGCCGCTGAAAGTGCTTCAGCAATTACCGATGCCACTGGCCGATTTTCCTTCGAGACCCTTGCACCTGGACGATATATGCTTTCGGCGTCGCATGACGCCGTGACGGCGGGACTGGGACCAATTTTTGCTTTCATCCGGCGCAGGTAGTTGCCCAAGGCGTTATTTGAGTAGATTCCCTAAGTCATCCCGTGCGGGCGTGATTAGTGGCAAATTTATCAATTTCCAACCCGTTCGCCTGTTCACAGCGTTTGTGAACGGCTATTTCGCCGTCAATCAGGATGTTAGTCACAATTTCCCCACCCACATGCTCCAGTTCGCGAAGTCCGGATTGCTAGTCCCGAAGGGATACTGAGAGGCGACCCAAATCGCCGTATCGTCGCTGGGATCAACCGAGGATCCGGTCGTCTCGCCGTAGTAGTTGTAGGCACGCCCAGACTGTTCGTAGTAGGGCGACTCGCCGGCTTTCAAGAGGACACTTGCGCGAATATCCGACTCCTTCGCGTAGTAGGCGCTCAAGCGGACCTCGGGATAGATCTCCAGGCTCGTGCGCGTCGTGCACAGCACCATGTCGCCATTCTTGTTCACCTCGATGCTGGGCCATGCATAGTGAAAATACGCTCCCTGCGGGTCGGTCTCGTCGGCGGCGCCGAAGGTCCGATCGATCTCGATCGCGACATCCGGATACTGCTCGACGGTCGCGCGAATAAGCCGTCCCGAAGCGAGAGTGCCTGACTCTGGAGTCCAGTTCTTCGAGTTGTTGGCAGTAAAGTAGAGCTTGTGGTCTCGATAGACCGCCTTCAGAAATGCATCGCTGATCTGCGGACCCATCGCGATCGGCGGAGGATCCTTGACGAAGTGCCCCTTCTGCGCACCGTTGACGAGTGTTCCAGACGTGCCCGGGAGCGCCACATCAGCGCGCTGAAAACTCTGCGTCGGCGTGAGCGGGTTGTCGATCCTCCAGATCTCGGCATGATTACCCCACTTGTTGACCAGGAAGATGCTCGGGCTCGGGCCGTGGTGCACCGCAGGCTGAATGACATAGGCCTCGCTCCCGTCGGGATTGTTCCAGCCCCAGAATTCCCATCCGTTGACCGTCGGTCCAGAGAGCCCTTTCGTCATCTGGTCGGCGTCGCGCAGGACTACCCGCCAGTGCTTGAACGTGCCGTCGGCCTTGGAGACCTTGTTGGTCTGCACGAAGACGTGCTCGGAGATGCCGATGCAATCGTAATCGGAGCGGTCGCCCACCTCGTAGCCGGAGCCGGGCGCGGTCGGGACCGAGTCCCACCAGTAAACATAGAATCCATCCAACGGATTCTCCGACTGGGAGACCGCGCACACCAGCGCCGGGACAGGACTGCCCGGGCCAGGATTCGCTGTCAGGGCGGTGATCCAGAACCGTTTCCGGTACGCATCGAAGAGCATGCGCAGGTCGTAGAAGTTGTACCCGCTCGCGCTCGGCGGAAATCCCCCGGCGGTGAAGAACGCCTCGGCGCCGGTGACACCGTACACCTTGGTACCGTCCTTCTTGTAGAAAGCGAGCGCTGCCCGCCCGCTCACGGTGACGTGGCTGCTGCTGACCGC
>CAZDYZ010000442.1:0-5285 GCA_964509525.1 uncultured Acidobacteriaceae bacterium | reverse complement strand
GAAGGATCTGGTCGTCCTTTGCGTCTTCTGTCGCCATCTGCCAATCTGCCGCGCACAGCAAGGATTATCCAGCTATTATGCACGAGAGACCCGATGCAAAACACGAAACAGCTTAGTTCGAAGCGTTTGCTATCAAGTACTGTCGCTACACTGCTGCTCTTAGCGGAGGGAGCCCTCGCCGCAACGTCTGCCCTACACGCCGTACAACAAAGCTGCGCCTTAGAACTCCCTGCCGGACGCACGCCCGGAGAGAGTTCGTCGCTCAGCGAGCTGAGCACCGGGGCCGCAAGGCCGGTTGCTTCCCCAGTTTTCCAGCGCTACCTGGAACTGACACCCGGTCTAATGGCACAGATCGTAGCACAAGTTCAGCCATCCTTTTCAACGCAGCAGGGCGAGTCAAACGGGTCCGACATACAGCCCCTGACCCTGACGGAGCAGATCATCCGGGATGTGCTTGGACCTCTGCAACGAGCACTCGAGGAGCACAACCTAGCCCACCTCCTGGCAGTTTTCGATCAGGAGGAAACGCCCGACTATGCCCAGCTTCGCGATCAGTTCAAGGCATTTTTCCAACAGTACGAGACGGTTGGCTTCCGCTATAAAGTACTGCAGGTCACGTCAGAGAAAAATCGCGCATTTGCCATTGCCGAGATTGACATGGCTGCCGCACCGGCCGACCAGACGCAGATCGGGGTGCAACGCAGGACCCAGATGCGCTTTCAGATGAAGCTCGGAGCCAAAGGCTGGAAACTTGTGGGATTCAAACCTGGCGACTTCTTCACACAATGATACGTTCTTATCCCGAACAGCCGATCATCGCGGTTGGTGCCATCATCGTGGATGGCAGCAGGGCCCTGCTTGTGCGTCGGGCAACGGAGCCGCTTAAAGGCGAGTGGTCGGTACCGGGCGGAATGCTGGAGCTGGGCGAGAAGCTCACCGACGGGGTCCGACGTGAGGTACTGGAGGAAACCGGACTGGTTGTCGAACCGGGCGAAATCCTGGGCGCCTTTGATAGCATCTTCACCGACGACCAGGGCCGTACCCAATATCACTACGTGTTGATTGACTATCTGTGCCGGCCGATTTCCGGCCAAGCTGGGGCCGGGAGCGACGTGAGCGACGTCAGGTGGGTGAGGGATGTGGATCTCCCGGAGCTAAGGTTGCGCGAATCGGTTGAATTAGTAGTGCGAAAAGGACTTGCACGAATTACCTGATTGTTGCTGTGATCTTCGAGCTCAAACCGTAGGGCGGCTCGGCTATCTTCGAAAGCTATTGTAGACTAGGGAGGATAATCTTCTGCTTCACCTGACGCGCAAGGGCAGTAACGATTCTGGCTGCAACGTTACCGCGCATACTCCAGGTAAAGCTGCAGTCGCAAGGGGGTACCATCTCGTTTTCCGGGGGCGCTCAATGGGATTCACCTTGACACGCGGTATCGTAATTCTGCTGTTTTCAACGGCACTGATCTCGACTTTCGCTCAAACGACCACCAACCCATTGGCGCAACCCCCGGTCAGTCCTACGGGCCAAGCTCCGCCGCCGAAACCCCCGGATATGGTGTGCTGGGGCAGTGGCCCTAGCTGGAGCATCCAGTTCGTCTCCTGGGGAGCGCGATACCTCGGCATCAACCAGCCTGACCAGGACTTCCTAGGCGGCTTCTTCTGGGTGCCGGGGGACAAGGTTTGGGCGTGGCACCGGACCGATGGGCTTGCTCCGGTCAGTGGTTACGGCCTTTCAGCTGTCATCAAGAAAGCTTCTTGCACCGATCCGTCACACAAGGAAACTTTCCCCTACTCTGCGCAGGTCAATCTACCACAGGGAGATATGGTGAGCGGCTGCTGCCGCAAGCTGAGGGCCGGGGAGGCTCCCGTCGGGCCTCACGGTGTTCCATCCGGTAACACACCACGGTAACCGAGCGGCCAATCCGCAGTACACGACGCGCTTTTGCGGCCGGACCCACAAGTCGTGTTTTTGGGCTTCCTAGAGCTAGAATGACCCGCAGGCACGCCTACGGGTCCTTCCGGTTAGCTGTTGGGATTGGCTTGAGGCTGTCCACTCCTAGTGGCCCCAGCGAACGAATCGGCAGCTTTTCGAGTCGTGCGAGGATTTAGAGCAGAAGCCCTAAGCCTCAGCCACCTCACTTGGGATACTACATGGACCATCAATCTTCATATATTGGATCAACCTCCTTTCCAGTGTAAGGGCAAAATACCATCGCTTCTGGCCGCCGTCAAATCAGCAGAGGTTCCTGGCCAGCGATGTCCGGTCCGTACACCTCAATTGCCCAGCAGTTGCGCCTGGCGGTGCCGTAAGCTGGTCTACCTTGCTCAAGCCTCATAGGCAAGATCACCGTCGCCAAGCAGCTAGCGCGTTCGAGAAGCGGTAGGGTTTCCCTTCCCTCTTCAAGGTGTCGTTCTCAACAGAGGCCTAGAGAGATGGGAGAGTTGCTTTCGTCAACGGATCGCCAACTTCAGTGTTGAAGACCGGTCGTCAGTAGCGGTGACCAGCGCCTTGGCACGTTACTGCACACCGAAATGCTATATTTTCGCCGCCATGTTCCGAATCGTCGTACTGCATTTCGCTCTGGCTGTCTCTTCCGTTCAGGGCCAAGAGGTAAGACAGACCTTCAGGATCCAACCGCTGCGGCCGGTGCAAGAACTCCGGGCTGAAGCGTTGAAAGCGCAGCCTCCGGTTGAACAAGGCGATTTCCGGAAGCCTGACCTGACGGAACTGATCCAACTCGACCCTACCATCAAGCTGGACATCCACTACGCGTCCACCAACAACTTCCTGGGCACGCCGCTCTATACAGAAGCGCGCGCGTTCCTCCAACGCCCGGCCGCCGAGGCAGTTGCCCGCGCCAATCGCGAACTTCACAAGCAGGGCTATGGTTTGCTGATCTTCGACGGTTACCGGCCATGGTACGTTACGAAGATCTTCTGGGATGCAACGCCGACAGAACAGCATGCTTATGTCGCCGATCCAGCCCAAGGCTCGCGCCACAACCGGGGATGCGCCGTGGATCTCACGATCTACGATCTGAGGACTGGCCAGGCGCTGACCATGACCAGCAGCTACGATGAGTTCTCCGATAGCGCACACGCCGACTATTCTGGAGGCAGCCCGGAGCAACACGCCCATCGAGAACTTCTGCGGAAGACCATGGAAGCGGAAGGATTCGCCCCTTATCGGGAGGAATGGTGGCACTTCGACTACAAAGACTGGAGGCAGTACCCGATCATGAACATTCCTTTCTCCCAGATCAGGAATGGCACAGCAGAATGAGGGTGTCTCGGCTAACTAACTCGTAGGGGCAGGATTTGGTGAGGCAAAGAGCGCGAAGGATTAACACGGGATCCAGCCTGGACCCTGGGTTTGTCGTCCGGAGCCATCCACAGAGAGTCAATAGACTGAAGGTGTCTTAACCGCGCTCGAACGCATGTTTCGCATGCAGCTCTTCTAGCGCGCGGTCCTTCTCTGCAAGGAATGCCTGTGCCTGAGCTAAGAGACCGTCCGTTGCGCGGGCGTAACTTCCCGTAAGCTCAACCATCCCGCGGGTCGCCAGGTCTTGCGCACCGGCGATCAGCCTGTCCATCATATTCGGATCCGCGGCATCCAGATACTGCGCGTCGCATGGATCGGTAACCTGCACCGGCTTACGTGAACTGCTGCTAAGCCAGAAAACTTTGCGTGCGATAAACTCCTGGACGCGCTCCGGAACGATATGCCAGAACGTGAAATGCCGGTGCCGAATGCTATAGCTGCGGCTCGACACCGAAACGGGCTGCCGCTTCCCCGATTTCAGAAGCTCGAGTTGCTTCTGGTCGAGCGCTTTGCGCGCGGTGTTGATGGCTACCCAGAACGTCAAGTCGCCGTCCAGCGAGGGTAACACTTCCTTAATGGTCTCCGCCAAGTTGAGCGCAATGTCGGCGTGCAGCGGGCCGCCGTCCGCCAGGTGCACGGTGCCGTGCACCACGTACCAGTCGCTGCCGCCCGTAGATCTATGAAACGGCCATTCGAGCTCAATGTTCACAGGGAAGCCGTGCAGCGTAACACCGGAAAATGTCTTTTCGGTCGCCATGAGATACAAAGAACAATAGCATCCCTATTGCACTATCGAGAATGCAAATGGACACCACACGGCTTGCCGAGCTATTGCGTCCGTATATGGCAGAGGCAATACCTCCTCCAACGCTGCTGGAACAATTACAGCGCTACCTCGAGCTGTTGCTGCGCTGGAATGCGCGCACTAACTTGACCGGAGTGCGCGATCCGGAGCAGATTGTGGTGCGTCACTTCGGTGAGTCGCTATTTGCGGCACGAGCCCTGTTCCCAGAGCGGCACGAAATGCGAAGAAACTCCATCTCTGCAGCCAAGTTCTGGTTTCACTCTGATGGGGAGCCGGAGGTCAGACCTGAAAACCTACTCAGCCCCCTCACCACACTGGCCGACGTCGGTTCCGGAGCAGGCTTTCCTGGAATTCCGATGAAGCTTTATGCGCCTGCACTTGATCTGACGCTGATCGAGTCCCGCAACAAGAAAACAACATTTCTACGTGAGGTCATCCGAACCCTCGGGTTGGATCATACCGAAGTGTTCTGCGGCCGTGCTGAGGATTGGGAAAGAAAGGCCGACCTGGTCACTATGCGCGCAGTTGAGCAATTTGAGCGCGCCCTACCCGTCGCGTCAGGGCTCGTTGTCAGGGGAGGCAGGCTTTGCCTGTTGATCGGCACTCAACAGGTTGCAACTGCCCAGAGAATTCTCGGCGCACATTGGACCTGGCAGAACTGGAATGCAGTGCCGCAAAGTTCAGGTCGAGTGGTCTCCATAGGGTGTCGTCTGTGAATCGGCTATACTCCTCTAATTCGAGGAGGATGAGTGACCACGGTGGGTTTGGGGGCCAGGCAGGAGATGTCCCATCCTCACATGGGTTTGGCCACTGCGCAGCATAAGCAAACGTTGGCCCTCGCTCTCCTACTTGCCATTACGACTCTCCTGCTGTATTACCCGGTGCATAACCATCCCTTCGTCAACTACGACGACCCTCTCTACGTCAGCGAGAACAACCAGGTTCAAGCCGGATTGACATGGCTCACGGTCAAGTGGGCATTCACCACGTTTGAAGTAGGAACATGGCATCCGCTTACCTGGCTTTCACACGCGCTCGATTGTCAATGGTTTGACCTGGATCCCAGAGGCCACCACGACACCAATCTGCTCCTGCATATGGTAAACGTCGTGCTGTTGTTTGGGGTATTGCAAACGGCGACCGGATACATAGGCCG
>CAZDYZ010000441.1:0-3638 GCA_964509525.1 uncultured Acidobacteriaceae bacterium | reverse complement strand
CGTGTGGTGCTGGTCCACGTCGAGATCACCATTGGCCCGCAGCTCCAGGTCGAATGCGCCGTGGCGTGCCAGCAACTCCAGCATATGATCGAGGAAGCGGATTCCGCTGCTGACTTTGGCGCGACCGAGACCTTCGATCCTCAGGGCAACACGAATCTCGGTTTCTTTGGTCTTGCGATGAATGCGGGCACACCTCATAAGGTCCTCCCGGTGCCCAGCTTCAATTCGGCTGCCACTTCCCCTAATGCCGCGATCAACTGGCTGGTCTGCTCGGTAGTTCCTATCGTTATGCGCACACAACCCAGACAACCCGGGTCGGCAGAACGGTCGCGCACCAGGATGCCGCGCTGGCGCATCCCAGCAACGAATTCGCGGTGGAGATCACCAATCCGAAGCAGCAGGAAATTCGCATGGTTCGGCCAGCTATGAATTCCAAGGCGCTGCAGCTCTTTTTCGACGCTACTGCGGCCGGCCTTTATTTGAGAAACATAGCAACGGACGTATTCGCCGTCCGCCAGTGCAGCCGGCAGCACCGCCAGGGCAACTGCGTTCACGCTATAGGGTGAGGAAACCCGGCGCACCATTGGCATCTGTTCTCTCGGACCGGCGAGCATCCCGATGCGGAGGCCGGCTAACCCGTAGGCCTTGGAAAACGTGCGCGCCACAAACAGATTGAGTGTTGTCCTGACCTCAGGCAGACAAGTCTGGCCGTGAAATTCGTAGTAAGCCTCGTCCACCAGCAATGCTGTGTCAGGCGCCGCGTTGGCAATCTGGAGAATCTGGCCTCGGGTGGCAACCGTACCAGTTGGATTATTGGGGCTGGCGATCGCGATGAGTCGAGTTGTCGGAGTAAGACTGCTCAGCAGCCTGGCGATGGGGAACTGGAAGTCGTCATCGCTTTGCACAAAGATGATATGAGCGCCGGTCGCCCCAGCATAAATCTCGTACATGCTGAAGGTCGGGGTGACGACCAGCACTTCATCCTGCGGCTCCAGGTATGCTTCACAGAGCAGATGGATGGCTTCATCCACTCCGTTGGTCAGCAATACCTGTTCCGGCACAAGTCCGAAGTGCTCAGCAACGATCTTCTCCACCGGCCCACGTTCAGGATAGCGTGCCAGATCCTCAGCCGTTATCTCCTTCAGCCGTGCGAGCGCGCGTGGCGAGCATCCGGCTGTATTCTCGTTGAAATCGAGGCGCAGACCGTCGCGATGTGCCAGGGGAGGGTGATACTCCCGCAGCCGCTGGATGGCCGTTCTGGCGCTAAGCATGACCACACCTCACACGGACTGATTGGGCATGGGCCCGGAGACCTTCGGTTTCGGCGAGCGTTGTGATCACCGGTGCAAGGTGGCAAAGTCCCTGGAGATGAAACTGTTGCACGGTGACGATCTTCAGGAAATCGTGGACGCTCAAGCCGCCGCGAATGCGAGCTGCACCCGCAGTGGGCAAAACGTGATTGGGACCGGCAGCATAGTCTCCCGCTGATTGCGGCGAGTAGGGTCCAACAAAAACTGATCCGGCGTTGAGCACAGCAGACAGTTCACCAGCTCTGTCTATGGTCAGGTGTTCAGGCGCAATGCGGTTCACCCACTGCATCGCCTGGTCACGAGACGAGGCGACCAGCAGGGTAGCAGAGCGGGCGATCGACTGGCGGGCGGTGAGGTTGCCGCGACTAGCCGTCTCGATTTCGCTTTTCACTTTCTCAGCGAGAGCCAGCTTAGTGGTAATGAACACAACCAGGGCATCAGGATCGTGTTCCGCCTGCGCGACCAGGTCCGAGGCCACGAATGCCGGATTGCCTGTGTTGCTATAGACCGCGGATTCGGTAGGGCCCGCGAGCATGTCAATGGAGCAATCGAAACTTACCAACTTTTTGGCTGCAGTCACGAAGACATTTCCCGGGCCGACGATCTTCTCCACTCGTGGAAGGGTCTCCGTTCCGTATGCCAGCGCAGCGACGGCCTGAGCGCCGCCGCAGCGATAGACTTCACGGATCCCTAGAGCCGAGGCGGCAGCCAGGGTTGCGGGTTGAGGACGAGGCGAGACCACGCAGATACGCGGCACACCCGCAACTTGCGCGGGAATTGCGGTCATCAGGAGCGTGGAGGGAAGGGGATAGCGTCCGCTGGGCACGTAACAGCCGACAGACGCGATGGGACGCACGATTTGTCCGACCTCGCCACCAGGAACTCTGCGCCGCCATTCGCCAGGCATTTGCCAGCCGCAGAAGCGCCGGATGGTAGCCGCGGCGCGACGCAAGGCTTCCCGCGTTTCGCCGGGTGTCGAACGCCAGGCATTCGCTATCTCCTCATCCGAAACCCGGACCGGCTGCCCCTTTTGCAGACCATCCCACAATGCGGCATAGCGAAGCAATGCCTTGTCTCCCCCGCGCCTAACTGTCTGAATAATCCTGCTGACTTTGAGCTCGACCTTACCGAGGGCGGAAGCTCTGTGTTCAAGCTGGGTAACAGCTTTCTCTGCCGCTTTGCCTTCGAGGATACGCATCACAAGACCACCTTGTTGAGCGGATACTCGACAATGCCCTGGGCGTTGGCCGCCTTGAGTCGCGGGATCACCTCCCAGCAAGCGGCTTCCTCCAAGATGGTGTTGACTGCGACCCACGCCTTGTCGCTGAGAGTGGAGATGGTAGGACTGTTCAGTGCCGGAAGTACATTGAGAACCGCTGCCAGGTCGTCGACTCGGACGTTAAGCATTAATCCAACCCGGCCTTGTGCCTCCATGGCGCCACGCAGCATCAGGGCAAGATTTTCGATCTTCTGCCGCTTGCCGGCATCGGCCCAAGCCTGTCTGTTGGCGACGATCAGGGTGTGGGATTCGAGAACGGTTTCCAGAACCCGCAACCGATTCGCCTTCAGGGAGCTGCCGGTTTCGGTCACCTCTACGATGGCATCGGCCAAAGTCGGCGGCTTCACCTCGGTCGCGCCCCAGGAGAACTCGACTTTTGCCTCGATATCGCGCTGCTGAAAATAGCGCGTGGTCACGTTCACCAACTCGGTCGCGACAGTTGCCCCACGGAGATCTTCCGGGCGCTGCGCCGGCGAATCGTCGGGTACGGCCAGCACCCAGCGCACTTTGCCGCGGCTTTGTTTGGCGTAGATGAGGTCAGCGACGCTCACGACATCAAGACCGCTCTCGAGCACCCAATCCAGACCAGTCATGCCGACATCAAGCGCCCCGTGTTCGACGTAGCGTGCCATCTCCTGTGCCCGGATCAGCATGCACTCGACTTCCGGGTCGTTAGTGCCGGCGAAATACGATCGCGGGCTGATATACACCTGCAGGCCGGCGCGTGCCACAAGCTGCAGAGTGGCATCCTGAAGGCTGCCCTTGGGAATGCCGAGGCGTAGCTTCATTGCGGACCTCCTGCCGGGGAGGCGACGACCGGCAGATCAACGTTGAAGCAAGTGCGTGTGCCGGTATGGCAGACCACGCCTGCACCTTCCACCTGCACGCGACACAGGATCGTATCGCGGTCACAATCGGCAGAGGCGGCGACCATCCTCAAGCGATTGCCCGAGGTCTCACCCTTGGTCCACAGTTGATTACGCGTGCGGCTGAAGAAGGTAACGTAACCATTCTCCAAGGTGCTCTCGTATGCCGCCCGGTTCATGAAG
>CAZDYZ010000440.1:0-4318 GCA_964509525.1 uncultured Acidobacteriaceae bacterium | reverse complement strand
GCTCATGCCTGCGACCAGTTGCGCCAGTGGTTGAGTCGTCAGGCGCAGGGTCTCTACTTCGTACCCACGCGATTCGAATTCAGCCTTTGCTCGCCGCAAAACAACGAGAGCATCGGCCATCTGCGCCTGGTAATTCGCTCTGTCCAGTCGGACAAATCCCGTGATTGCCCTAACTTTCGGCTTGGCAGTGAACGAGGTGGAACCAGTCTGAGAGACCAGAGGGACAGAAATCGCCAGGAGCACGGTAAGAGCAATTCGCTTCATTGAGAATCCTCTGACAGGGTCGAAGCACTATAGCGCATATCCTGTCAGGTGCGTGTGCTTAAGCTCGCTAGAACGGGTACTGCTGTGGTTGGGTGGCTATTGTCAGCCAGCGTAGCTCAGTGAATTCATCGATTCCGGCTTTGCTGCCGAAACGCCCGTAGCCGCTGCCCTTCAGTCCCCCAAAGGGCATTTGCGGCTCGTCTTGCACCGTCGGGCCATTGATATGGCAGATACCAGATTCGATGCGTCTTGCGATCTCAAGCGCCCTTCCAACGTTGCGGCTGAATATTGACGCAGCCAGCCCGTACTCGGTGTCGTTCGCAACACGAATTGCCTCTTCCTCGCCGCTGACGCGCACTACTGCGACAACAGGACCGAAAGACTCCTCCTGGTAAATCCGCATGTCCGGAGTAACGTAATCAACGATGGTCGCCTCCATCACGGCACCGTTTACCTTGCCTCCAGCGGCCAAGGTCGCGCCCTTCGCCTGCGCATCCTCAATCAGCCGTTGAACCCTTTGCGCTGCTTCGGCCGATACCAGTGGCCCAAGCATGACCTTTTCTGACTCCGGATCGCCGGCGCGAAGAGTCTTCGCCCTGGCTGCGAACTGCGCGACAAATGCATCAGCGACCTGCTCATTCACCACGATCCGCTCTGTGGACATGCATATCTGGCCCTGGTTCATGAAAGCTCCAAACGTGGCTGCCTTAACAGCTTCTTCCAAGTCAGCATCTTCGAGAACCAGCAGCGGTGCCTTTCCACCTAATTCCAGTAAGACCCGCTTCAGGTGTTTGGCTGCGCACTGGCTGATAATCCGGCCCACTCTGGTCGAACCGGTGAAATTGATGCGCCTAACACTGCGATGCGAAATCAGAGCTTCCACCACCTTCGCTGCGTCGTCGGGTCCGTTGGTAACCACATTGACGGTTCCGGGCGGCAGCTCCGATTCACACAAAACTTCCCCGACGAACCGGTGTGTGGCAGGACACAGCTCGGATGCCTTCAATATCACTGCGTTGCCACACGCGAGCGCAGTTGCAATTGCCCGCGCTCCTAGGATGATGGGCGCGTTCCAGGGCGCTATCCCGAGCACCACTCCCACCGGCTGACGAATTGACATGGCAAAGTTGTGTGGCTTGTCGGAAGAAATTACCTCACCGCCAATTTGAGTTGTCAGTGCCGCAGCTTCCCGCAGCATTCCTGCGCCAAGATGGACGTTCAACTGAGCCCATGCAGCAGTCGATCCCGTCTCTGCGGCCATGCGTGCCGCTGCTTCTTGCGCGCGCTGCTCCAGAATGTCGGCGGCGCGCAACAACTTGCTGCGACGCGCTCCCGGCCCCAGGGCAGACCAAGCTGGAAAAGCTACGGCTGCCGAATCTGCAGCAGCAACCGCATCACTCGCCGTGGCAGCCGCGGCACGCGTCACAACCTCGTTGTTAACGGGGTTTCGCCGGGCAAAGGTTCTGCCATCCGCGGCAGCCACATCTGAATTCTCGATGAGCAGCTTCACGTCGTACATGAGGCAATCCTCCGGTAGATCCTTCCTGTCTGCCGCAGCGAAGACTCTCGGCCAACCGCCGATTTCTGCAAGAGATCGCTCGAATGCTATCGATGGTAATTCAATATCTGAGTCAAACCGAAAGGTCCAGTATTCCTGCTGGCTTGGCTCTATATCGGCCACCTCGTTTTCAAGTGGCTCGGGCGCAGCCGCAGACCCGTACCTGTGGGGTGATTAGCTGTGCTTCACGTAGCGCTCACCAAGATCCGCCGTACGCGGTCGCTTTGGAGCTGGGGAATCCTGAATCCCCCTCGTCATCAACACATAATTAAGCTGATAGGTGACGAGAGTATGATGGCTAAAATGTCCATCCTGGATAGAAACCCGGCTGCTGGCACGAGGCCATTCGCTATGCATTGTGCGACGCCAAGGAGGTGGAAATTGCGAAGACACCGCATGCTGCAGACTTTCTTGTTCGTTGCCTTGTGTGCTGTGGCGATTCCCTGCTGGGCGGTAGACAAGGTGACGATTCTCTACGACGCGTTCGGGGAATCGAAGGAGCTGACGAAGGATTGGGGATTCTCTGCCTTGGTCGAACACGACGGAAAACGGATTTTGTTCGATACTGGAAACGACGTCCCGACGTTTGAACACAACGTGAAGGCGCTGGGCATCGACCTGACGAAGCTGGATTTTGTGGTGATCTCACACCGCCACACAGACCACACAACGGGGTTGCGGTATGTCCTAAGCGTGAATCCGAACGTCACGGTGTATGTGCCAGCGGATTTGGCAAATGGATTTGGGGGAGCGCAGATTCCGAAGACGTTCTTGCGCCGCGATGAAAGCCTTCCTCCGAAGATGCGCTACTTCGAGGGAACGGAACCGGAACACTTCACAGTGGGAAAGCTATACGACACAGGGAAGTTTATGTTGGTCAGCGAGACGACAGAAGTATCGCCGGGGATTTTCCTTGTGCGAACCGTCTCGCAGAAGAAAGGCACGCTGGAGTTGCCGGAGCTGACGCTGGCAATTAAGCGGCCCAATGGATTGCTTCTCGTAGATGGGTGTTCGCACGCCGGTGTCGACGCGATCCTGCAATCGGCGAGTGCCATTGATCCGAGAGTGGAGATTCTGTTCGGGGGATTGCACCTAGTAACGACATCCCCAGAAGAAATTGATGCGCTCACGCAAGATTTGAAAGCGAAGTGGAAGGTACAGAGGATCGCGCCGGGGCATTGCACAGGTGAGCCGGCGTTTGCGCGGCTGAAGAAGGCATTTGGAGAGAACTACGTGTACGCAGGGCTGGGAACGAAGGTGGAGATGAACTAAGCGTCAATCCTTGAACGACGCCGTCGTCGCCCGGACAACCGGCCAGATCATCCCGGGTCCGGCAGCGTGGGCAGCAATCCAGCGGAGGTCGTGTTGCACTAAGCGGAGATTTGCTCTCACTGGTGTCTTGACCGGATTCTCTTTAAATGACGCGAATGTGGCGGTTGCTGTTAAGGGCACCCACAAGATGCTCCTGATTTCGCCAACCAGCTCGCCGCATTTGTTTCGCTTCTTCATATAATTCAGCCTGCGGGGTGGACCAGTCAGATTTCCTGCGGTGCTCACTCCGGAACTGCCGAGAATACGGTTCCACAATTTCCGGCTTGTCCGTCAGCACTAGCGTTCACACATCCGTTAAGGCTGAATTGCAAGTGCGCTGGTTGCGCAGGTTAAGAACGTAATTTTTCTGTCATTTCTCCTTAAATGCCAGCCCTGTCACAGAAAGCAGCCGCGCCATCCCTCTATGATTGGGATCATGGTTTTGCCGACAGCTTCGGATGTAATTCCGGCTCATCCGAAAGGCACTCAGGCCCGGGTGTTATTGAGTTCAGTGTTCGGGCCATACGGGCGCGATGACGACTATGGCAGCCGCGCCATCAATCCCATGGAGCTCTATCACAACCAGGTGACGCGCGAGCAGGGCAGCTTTTCGCTGCGGATGTTTCATCGCTCCTGGGGGCTGATGATGATTCAACGCAACATCTCCGCCCCGAGCACGCTGCTCGACTTCCCTACACTAGATTGTTTCGAGCGCGAACTGCTCGCGACCAGATATGACATCGTGGGAATCTCGGGCATCGTCTGCAATATCGCTAAAGTACGCGAAATGTGCCGTCGGGTGCGACGGCTATCGCCGGGATCGACCATTCTCGTCGGCGGGCATGTCGCGGCTATTCCGCAACTCCACAAAATGATCGACGCCGACTTTGTGGTGCGGGGCGAGGGCATAGGCTGGATGCGCCGTTATCTTGGAGAAGATCCGTCGGCTCCCATCGAGCATCCAGAGATTCTTTCGGGTTTCGGCATGCGGGTGTTGGGAATGTGCGTGCCAGAGACGCCTCGCGATACAGCGGCAACCATCATCCCTTCTGTCGGTTGTCCAATGGGCTGCGACTTCTGCACCACATCGGCGTTCTTTGGCGGAAAAGGCAAAAGCTTTCAATTTTACCGTTCCGGCAACGAACTTTTCGACGTCATGCAGGGCATAGAACGCTCGATGGGCGT
>CAZDYZ010000439.1:0-5088 GCA_964509525.1 uncultured Acidobacteriaceae bacterium | reverse complement strand
CGGTCGATGTCGGCCTTCATGGTCTTCTTAGCATCCGGCGTATTGTTGTTGAACGACTCCTCGAATGCATCAGCCATTTGGCTTTTGCTCGCACCATGGAGGAATTGCATAACAATTCGCTTGGGTGCGTCGGCCTTGATGATGGCGCCAGGATCCGATGACTTCTGCTCGAGGTAGAGCCCGGCAACGTAGACTTTCACCATGAACTTCGTGCGCAGCCCCAGGCCATTGAGTACCAACGTTGTTTGCCCGACCTGGGCCGTGTCCGGCAGAGTCACCCCCGCCAAACTGGCAGCGCGCAAATCAAATCTCGATGCCAACGCAAACGCAACAGCTACAGCTACAACCGATATGACAGGTTTCCGCACGAGAACTCCTTGAAAAGCACCATGTGACCCCGAGATGGTAGCACAGTCCAATGAATGAAGGAGGATGTGGCCTGGCAACATCCGGTTAACCACCAGGCCGGGACAAAAGAAAATAGCCGTGAACATCTACGCTTGTCGCGTGACGCGACGTCATGATCGTTGGATTCGCCAAGCCGAAGCGCATCGCGAGCCCTATCGTGTGCTGCTACGAGCCGCTATACAGGCTCTCTGCGCTTATAGTCACAAATTCAACACGTATCGTGAATGGGTACAATCGGCGCCGCCAAGATAATGCGTCTATCACACGATACGAACCTTTGGTTGCACGAATACAACGCCTGTGACCTGGAGGCATCGCTCGAGTTGGCGCCTCTGTAGCAGATTCGGGGTGGGCTACCGGTCCGTTGCAGGCGCAACAAGACCCACGTTTGCGGCAATAGTCTTCGGGTTGAGCCTCTCTTACATCGCGGAGGGAGAGGTTCGACTCTTCGTGCCCGCTCCGCTCCTCCGGGCACTCAGGGTTTAGCCAAAACCATGTGCGAAGTAACGATCTTCCCCCAAGCCCCATGAGGTGATCCAGCCGCCAAGAAAAGTGAAATCATGCCCCAAGGTTCCTGGAATCTAGCTTTACTGCGCGCAACCACCGTCGCCATCTTCTTTTGGAGACTATCCCGCAGCGTTTTGAACTCGGAATCATTCGCGAGTGGGATTGCATCACGCCCGCTTAAGAAAGTGATCATCGCCTGAACTTCTTGACCAGCATCGGCCATGGCTGAGGCCCACCAGAGGATGTCATAGACATCGCCAATCAACAGACCCTGTATCAGGACATACTGCGCGTCGGTTGAGGTCAGTCCCACGAGTGGACCTAACGCAGGGTTCGGGCCAATCTCGAACGCCCTCTCCCAGTGGTTACTAAGGAGGTCGTAGCGCATTCTATTTACCCGATCACTTGTGTCGAGTAAAGCAAGCATGGCCCGGCGAGCGAATCCCAGAAAGTCCTCCTCCCGCTTTACTTGAGTTTGCGCGTCCAGGAACAGAGAACGGCACTCAGCATCGGAGAAGTCAGTCCGCAACACGCATGTCGAAAGTCCCCCCTTGATGAACTTGTCTAGATTCGCTTTCTGGTCGGCGGCACTCAGCAGGTTCAGAGCGCCAAACCAGCGTAAGTAGTCCTTCATAGTTTCGAGATTCGTGTTGCCGTTCAGAGCGGAATGAACGTTATGAAGAGCCAAGCCCAAGGACCCGGTTGCGCCACCGGCCCGATAAGCAGCGGTCACCATAACGGAATCGAACATCAGCTTGCGAAGTGCCTCCTGCTTGCTTAAAGGATCGAGAATCGCATTGATGGCATCGCCGGTTGCGGAATCGGCAATCGTTACGTCTCCGGTAATCGGGTCCTGCACAACCTTGCCTTTACGGATGAGATCGGATGTGGAAATACAATTCAACAAGCCAAACAGATTGAGCTTGAACGTTGTATCTTTCTGTCGTGTTGTATTCAAAATGCTCTTGAGCATTTTGATGCCTGGAGCAATTGTGCCGTCGGACTGAAGTCCATCTTCCAGTTTGGTAAGCAGCGACAGATTACCCTGCAAGGCGCGCTGCACTGCGTTATTTGCGATAGGGTCGCCTTGAGCAGCGGCTATGTCGATTTGATACTGAAATGCTGCCTCATCATCTCCAAGCATTGTTAGTGCTTCGTCGACACAAGCTTGCACGCTGTGGTCAATCCCGCTCTTGATCCCCTTTGTAACCGTATTAACTTCGTCCGCTGTCAAACCACCGCTTAGCAGAGCCGCGTTGTCCGTGTTCGGGTCGATTGCACCCAACAGTTTGGCGAGGAGATCCGTGCTCCCAAAGTCGACTGCGACTCCTGCTGAAGCCGAGAGATCCGTTTTTAGTGTGCCGCCCTTTTGTTTGAAGTAACTGAGCTCGATGGTTTTGGGGTCCAACCGCCGGACCCGCACCTCATAGGAGCCAGTGATTGTGAGGGAGGTTGTCAAACCGGAAATAACGCCTTCCTGCACAGTAATCTTTCCGGCGCTAAACGGTAATGCCAGTGATGCGAGAGGATTCGGACTCGCTTTGACCTTGATCCCTCCGGATAGCTTCAGGGCGCCTGTGCCCGTTACTCGGCAGATGTCGTACTGCTGTAACCTGCTCACATCCGTCAGATCTGCCGCAATCACATAGTTGGAAAGGGTATCCCCGAAAGCGGCACCCAAGGTTGACTCGTTCTTGCCGGTCGGGAATGCACGCCAGTATCCGAGCGTGATCGCAGTGTTGCCATCCATTCCAAAAGTCATGTCGCCATCTGAACCGCTCACGTCGAGATCAAGAGACCCTTCCAAACTGAATCCCAGATAAGCAATATTGGATGGTACAGTTGCCGGAACGGCGAATGGGTCGCCCTGGAATACGTTCGAACTGTGGGAAGCATTAACCTCGAGGGTTACTTGCGCCCCGGGTGTCAGGTCGATCTCCGGCTTCTTACCTCCTAGCTGAAATTTGTTACCCAGATTGAGGCGGAAATGAAGAGGCTTTGGCGCAGCATTGGTGAGAGTTTGATCTACAAGCCGTATGAAATCCGGAATCACAACTAAGTGCAAGAGTTCAGATTTTAGGTATTTGTACAAAGCGGAGAGAACGGTCCATTTCACGGGCAACTTGACAGGATCCTGCGCATCGTCGGTAATCTGGATTGTTGGCATGGGCTGTGTCCTCGGTTATGGGTAAGCGCGTCGCTTGACTATACACCCGCTCGTGGCCGGAATTGTATGCAAATTGCGAAGCGCCAGACACCAGAACACACAGTCACGTGGGGTAACCTAGCGCATCGTGGAGGAGTACTTAAGCGCACTGGTTTGGTGACGGAGGGCTAGTTTCTCAGGTTCAAGACTGACGTGCTAACGCAACCGCGCAGGCAAAATGTTGAAGCCGTGTTGCGAGAACAATCAAGCATCAGACAGAGAGTTACGCAGAGAGTGCGGTATAAGGTCCCATCCGCTCATACAGTTCGCGATATCTCAAGGGCAACTTTAAGGCCGAGGGCGAGCAAGGCTTCCGGATGCACTCCTTCGACTGCACTTCCACTGCAGGCTCCAAACTGCGGTCGGAAGGTCCCCCCGATCAACGCGTATACGGGCCGTTTGTTTCACTTTACATTCCTGTTGATTTCAACCATACTTCCCACTCCCAACGAACACGCTGCCAGAGTGCGGTCAATGCAAAGCTATACCATTTGTTGGGTGGGAGTCATTCGATGAATCAGGTGATCGGTGACCGCGCCAACGTGCTTTCCACCTTGCAAAGCACAATTGATGCTTTCCAGGCGGACAGTCCCGTTGTTCAGCGGGTGATGAATGCATCGCTGCAGCCCATTACCGAAGCGCAACGTCAGGTCGTAAGGGCACAGATCGTGCAACAGTTACAGGATGCGTACAAACAGGCGCTGGACAAGCCTGACGACAGGAATTGGTACATGCCACAGATTCCGGCGGTAGCTCTTTTCCAAACGGCAATGGAGGAACACCTGGGACCGGACATCGAGGTCAGCAAGAACCGGGGAGTGGTGGATGAAACCGGCGTGCTGCTCCCAGAAAAATTCGGGGACACCGATCCGCTCTGGATTGAATGCGTGCTCGGTGGACTGCAGACGCTCACGAAGGGAAAGGCTCCCTTCGTCAGTCATACCCATTTATCGGACTTCTTTTATCCAATCGACGACAACTGCACCATCGCCCTACTTGCCGACTGGGGTGCCGACAATTCCAGCGCTGCAAATGTTGCTCGGCAAGTAAAGAGCCGAAATCCGGATTACGCGGTTCATTTGGGAGACATCTATTACGCTGGCGAGGAGAGGGAATGTAAGAGTTTTCTGTACCGGTTCCGAGACTTGGCGAGCAACCGTTCCTTCGCTCTGAACGGGAACCATGAAATGTACACCGGCGGGATGGGATACTTCGGAACTGTGCTACCAAACTTGCAGCAAAGTGCCAGTTACTTCGGTATATTCACCCAGAGCTGGCAGTTGCTTGGACTCGACACTGCCTACGTGGAGCACACGCTGACAAGCCCAAGCGATTCGCGCCTGCAAAATCAGTTCGATTGGGCGGTGGATAAGGTTAAGAACAGTAATCGAGCTACTATTCTGCTCACCCACCACCAGCCATTCTCGGCTTATCAGCCAGAACAGGATCAAGCAGAGAACCTTCGCAAAGACGTTGGACGACTCTACAGTGCTATTGCGCCAAAGGGGGTTTTCGCTTGGTTCTTCGGCCACGAGCATCGTTGCACGATCTACGATGATAGTTTCACAGACTTCAAAGCGAGACTGATTGGTAACGGATGCATTCCGCATTTGCCCCAGACCGATCCCGACATTGCTCCGCCCGTTCCCTATGCACACATCAACAAAGCGGCCCAACCTGGCAGTGGATATGCCATCAGCGGCTTTGTGCTCTTAACGTTGGCAGGGTCGAACCTCAAAGTTGAATACATCAATGAAGATGGCAGCTTTTTTGCCACCGAGACGTGGAACACGTCGCCACAGGTGAGTGGCAAAGCTGGAGCCTAAGGAGACTCTGATTAAGCTCTTCCTTTTTCACAGCGAGTTTGGATAGAGTCACGCCAGCATGAAACAGAGGACACTGGCGATGATGACAGGCTTTGAGAGGTACACCAAGAAGACGCGGCGGGTAGCTTTTCTGGAGGAAAT
>CAZDYZ010000438.1:0-2846 GCA_964509525.1 uncultured Acidobacteriaceae bacterium | reverse complement strand
GAGGGGCGGATATGCCGGTGGTTGTTTCGATGCTCAACAGCTATTCGGGTTGGGCGGCAGCGGGTATCGGCTTTTCGCTTAATAACCCGATGCTGATCATTGCCGGCAGCCTCGTGGGCTCCAGCGGCGCAATTCTTTCCTACATCATGTGTCGCGCAATGAACCGCTCGTTTTTCAATGTCCTGCTGGGCGGTTTTGGGAGTGACGCAGCGGCCTCCGGTGCAGCGTCCGCGCAGGTGCAGCGCCCGGTGAAGTCCGGGTCGCCGGACGATGCGGCGTTTTTGCTCGGAAACGCCGAAACCGTGATCATCGTCCCGGGCTACGGATTGGCCGTGGCGCGCGCCCAGCACCCGCTTAAGGAATTGGCCGACAAGCTGATCAAAAAAGGCGTCCAGGTTCGCTACGCGATCCACCCGGTCGCTGGGCGAATGCCGGGACACATGAACGTCCTGCTCGCAGAAGCCGATATCCCCTATGACAAGTTGTTGGACATGGATGAAGTAAATGCCGATCTTCCGCAAACCGATGTGGCGCTGGTGATCGGTGCCAACGACGTTACCAATCCTGCAGCGCGCAGCGACGCCAGCAGTCCGATCTATGGCATGCCAATTCTTGACGTGGATAAGGCACGCACGGTGATGGTAATCAAGCGCAGCATGAACCCGGGGTTTGCGGGAATCGACAACCCTCTCTACTATCTGGACAATACGTTGATGCTGTTTGGCGATGCCAAGGCGTTTGTCGGGTCGATAGTGCGCGAGCTGAGCGGAGTGGCGATGCATGCATAGTGCTTCAACTGCATTCCCAGGTAACATCGTCTGAGATCAATCCTGGGGCGATGCGGAATAAGCGTATGCGACGCTGATAGTTGCTGCGGCATAGGTAAGTTGCCCCCTCAGCGAAGCGGAGCTACAGTGTAGCTTTGCTTGCCTGGGCGATACTTCCTGCTGCGAATTGGGGAACAAGCAGGTCTACGTTGAGTTCAGGCTGGACAGCGCGACCCTGGTCGGGCCATCGCGAAGGCAGATCTGTCGCGGCCGGTAAGTCTCACTCCGAGAAGTACTTTTTCCTCAGCACGGAACCGCTGATTCACTGCTTCCCCGCAGCTCGAAAACTGCGCTGCATCACGGCCACAAAGCCTCGCCGAACCTGCTATTTCGAAGTGCCGTATTATCACTTAGGAGGTCGTATGCTTTCCTTTCTTCTGTGGTGCGTTCTGTTATTTTTTTGCTGGCCTCTGGCTCTAATCGTGTTGGTGCTTTATCCGGTTGTCTGGGTGCTGCTATTGCCGTTACGTATCATGGGAATAGCCGTGGAGGGAGTGCTGGAACTGCTGAAGGCGATCATCCTGTTGCCCTCCCGAATACTGCGTGGACCGAGCCGCGTCTGATGTACCTTCAAAGCAGGCTTACGACCCCCGGAGCCCCCCGAGTCGGACCGTAACTTGATTCGCTTCTGCAGTTTGGACTCTCTCGAAGCAGTTTAGCTAGTCTCCTGTCCGCTCTAACGTTTTACAACAGCCTCCCGGCAGCGGCGGATCTTGTCGAGGATGACATCGGCTGTGGCTTTCCAGACGAAAGGTCGTGGTTCGTTGTTCCAGTTGGCTAACCATTGATAGATGGCGTGTTCCAGTTCGTCGACGCAGTGGAAGGTTCCGCGGCGGATCATCTTGTCGGTGATGAGTCCGAAGAGGCGTTCAACCTGGTTAAGCCAGGAGCTGCTGGTGGGCGTGAAATGAAAGTGGAAGCGTCGCCTCTTTTTCGGCTTCAGCCATCTCTGAACGGCGGCGCTCTTGTGGGTGGAATAGTTATCCATGACGAGGTGAACGTCCTGAGCGGGCGGAACCTCGCGTTCCAGCTGATTGAGAAATCGGATGAATTCTTGGGAGCGATGACGTGGCAGGCAACTGCTGATCACCTTGCCGTTCAGAATATTGAAAGCCGCGAACAAAGTGGTCGTACCGTGGCGCTTGTAGTCGTGAGTCTGCCGTTCTGGCAGGCCCGGCCGCAAGGGCAGAAGGGGAGCTGTGCGGTCGAGGGCCTGAATCTGGCTCTTCTCATCCACACACAGCACCAGAGCCCGGTCGGGAGGATTGAGATACAAACCCACGATATCGCGGACCTTCTCTTCCAGTTTCGGATCGTTGGACAGTTTGAATCTTTCCACCCGATGAGGCTGTAGGTCGTAACGCCGCCAGACCCCGTGCACGAGGGTGCGGGTCAAACCGAGATGGCGGGCCAGGGTGCGCACGCTCCAGTGGGTGGCATCGGGCGGCCTGGTCTTCAAGGTGGTATCCAGAATCTTTTGTTCCAGTTCGGGTGTCAGTACGCGGCGGGAGCGCGTGCGCTTTTGCCGGCGCCGGATGGCATCGACACCGCCGCTTACAAAGGCAGCGCGGGTGGCGATCACGGTGGGACGCGACAGGCCCGTCTGCTGCGCAATGGCGTTGTTGGGAGTGCCTACGGAAGCCAACAGAATTACTTTACACTTCCGCGCCAGCAACTGCGGTGTGTTGCCGGCCCGTGCCAGCGATTCCAGTACCAGCTTCTGTTGAGAATCCAGGGGAACAGGACAGGCAGAGGTGAACATGCCCTATTACATCACGAATCGCGGCGAGAATTGTAAATATTTATAACGGACAGGACACTAGCTGCGGTCGCGCTCCCTTCAACAATACCGCTAGCCTTGAAGCAAGTCACAGTTTGTTGCAATCGGGTTCACCAGTGGCCGGGCTGACTACTGAATCGCGCTCAAGTCCAGATAAACCGGCGAGTCTGTCAGCCGAAAAACCACGCATTCAATCCAGTTTTCGCTCGAACAGTCCCAGCCTTTGCGAGTTTTCGGAT
>CAZDYZ010000437.1:0-2690 GCA_964509525.1 uncultured Acidobacteriaceae bacterium | reverse complement strand
CTTGGCTCAGGGGTGGTTCCTCCGCTGCTGGGATTGGCACCCCACTGGTTGCCGTTCGAGTCGTACAGGAAGAAGTCGACTGTAGACTGCCCTTGGGGACCATTCAGAACATCGAAAACCGAGGAGTAGTCACCATCAATCGTCCATGTTTCCGTCGTTCCGCAAGAGGGACAGTAAAATCCCGACGGCTGGTAGCCGAAGTTATCTATCCAGCCATCCATGTTGGCGGGCTGCACGGGCGAGAAGTTCGACTCGGGGAGATTTGCCGTTAGCGAGTCGAAACCAAACCCTACGATCGTGGCTCCGTTGGTAATAGTCAAGGAAGCATCGATCGATCCGTTACTTTCCAGCGTGAAAGTAACAGATCCCTGGCTTGGAACTGTATTCCCATTCATATCGATGGTGAACTGGGCCGTGACAGAGTCCCCAAAGGCTCCCAGGCTGAGCAGACAAAGACAAAGGACCAAAAACATTCCACGCAGGCGCATAGTAAGACCTCCCATCCGTCGGTTGAATGATCCTACGGTGCCATGCGCAAGCAATTTCGTTTCCGCTGTAAGGCACTGAAGTCTAACGACCGGAAATACGACGGCTGCAAGAGATTGCGCAAAAGAGTCCAACAACTTTCCCTCGCCTTACGTGTCCGCAGCCGCGTGTCTTGCTCGATGGGCTTCCTGTGCTCCGCAAAAACGTTTGCGCGATCAAGCGGACGCTCTGTTCCAGCCAGTATTGGTGATGTTAGTAAGGCAGCTCCTTGCGCGAGAACAGGACTTCCGCCGCCACGCCGGTTCGGGAGCGGGCGATGACGTCGATGAACTGCAATCCGTCTCGCAACAATTCCCAGACGACGATAACGGCGGAGCGGAGGTTACGCCTCCAGGTGATTTGAGACCGAGGCATGAGAGCTCAGCTTCGCACAGAGCCAAGTGCCTGAACAGATCTCCTTGCGAACGGGGCGAAATTTATTGAATTTGCACAGGCGTTGATGCATTTTACGAACGGCCGAGGTTCCTGCGCACCACAGGTGGAGGACTACATTTCGACCGGCCGCGCTGGAAGCGGGCGTGCTCCGCAAGCTCGAGGATGGCACGTGGGTAGACAAGTACGGGAACCGGATGACCAGCTTCGGATTCCACAATTTTCGTCACGCGTCGAGCACCTTCCTGATTGAGAATGGACCGACCCAAGGGTGGTGCAACCATGCTGCGCCACTCGCATGTGGTCATGACGATGCACTATGTTCACAACCGGCACCAGCGCCGGGAAGCCCAGGCGCAGGTCCTTGCCCGGTTCTTGCCGGAAGGCGAGTGGGTCTGGATGCGGGTCCCAAAGACCGTACAGTAGAATTGAGGCGAAGAGGGAAGTGGTGTGGTAGGATGCACTTGCGAGCGTTGCAGGCGCGTAGCTCAGCTGGTTAGAGCGCTACCTTGACACGGTAGAGGTCAGGGGTTCGAGTCCCCTCGTGCCTACCATCTTTTTCGATCACTTCCGCTGGTATCCGGTGCTCACCTCGTGAACGAATGCCCGGCGCCCCTGGTTAGCGCCCAGAACTAGTCCGCGAAACTCGGGCACGGGGCGCGGTGGTGGCCAGGCGGCAAAGACACCCCCGCTTGGAATCGCCAGTTTGCAGGGTCGATATCCATTCCCTGCAATTTCGCCAAACCGAAACTACAAACCTAAGGAATTATGTTGGGAGGTGTGCTCTTCGTAGTGTGTGTCATCCTGCAATTTCATTATTTATGACCCGATTCCGTGGTACCTCTAGGTGCTTGCACTGATCGCTCAGTGTGTCGCATTCGGCGAACCAGCGATTCGATCTGCTGCTCCGAAAAAGAACTGAATTTAGGTCATTATCCGCAAATGCGTTATGGCAAGTGACGATGCTAGGATCCTCGTGATCGGTGCCGGAGTGAACGGCTCCGTCTGCGCCGAGCGCCTGTTCGAGCGCGGCGTAGATGTCACTGTGCTGGCGCGCGGCAAGCGGCTCGCCGAGATTGAGAGCAACGGGATTGTCATCGAGAACCCGTTCAGCCTGGAGCGGAGGGTCGGCAAGGTCCGAGCCGTCGGCGAACTAGCGCCCGGCGACAACTACGAATACATCTTAGTCGTCGTGCGCCGCACCCAGGTTGGCGAATTGTTGCCCACACTAGCCGCCAACACCTCGCCCAATGTCGTCTTTATGAATAACAATCTCAACGGTCCTGCCCAGATCGTCGCAGCATTGGGCTCGCAGCGCCCAATGCTCGGCTTCGTCTTCGCCGACGGCAAGCGCGACGGGGAGATCATCCATGCGATCGGCCCTTTCGATCATTCGCTGATGCCGACGCCCTTCGGCGAAATCAACGGAACTGTCACTCCGCGGCTGAGACGGCTGGTCGCGCTGCTCAATCGAGCCGGTCTCAGGGCCAAGGTCTCCACCAACGTCGTCGATTATCTCGCCACGCACGCCGCCACCGTGGCCACACTCGTGCCGCTCGCCCTGAAGTACAAAGCTGACGTCAGGGCGCTGGCCCGTTCGAGCGAAGACCTGAAGCTGGTCGCTGCAGCCATGCGCGAGGCCCTTCCGGTGCTAAAGGCGCTAGGGCACAAGATCGTGCCCGTCGGCCAGCAGATCCTCGCCGTGACGCCCACGTTCGTGCTGGCATTCCTGCTTCGTCTGCTCCTCAACTCCAAATTCGGCGAAGTCGGGG
>CAZDYZ010000436.1:0-3318 GCA_964509525.1 uncultured Acidobacteriaceae bacterium | reverse complement strand
CGCCCTTGCCCATCGTCATCTACAACTTTCCCCAGGCTACCGGATACGACATCCCCGCCACAGTGGTGATGGAGTTGGCCGAACACCCAAATCTTATTGGTATCAAAGAGTCCTCCGGCTCGATTGAGAAAGTACAGAAGATGGTGGACGGCACGCGCCACATCAAACGAACGGCGACCGTTACCGAGACCTTTTCTGCCGTAACGGGACGCATGATGAAGGCCGCGATCTCCGCTACGGCAGACGCCGACGGCGGGGCAATAGTTCCGGTGGGTGCCCTCGCTGGAACAACCTCTGTGCCGAAACCGTCCTCTGCGGCGGTGAAGGTCGTCGGCGGGCTTAAGACTCGCGAAAAGGAGGTGGGCTTCCAAGTGCTGGTGGGCGCAGCCCACAAGCTGGAGGCATCGCTGGCGGTGGGCGCTGAAGGAGCGATTCTGGCCTTTGCCGATTGCGCTCCGACTGCGTGCTATGAAATCTATGCAGCCTGGAAAGACGGCGACGTTGCACTCGCACAGGCAAAGCAGGAGCGCATTGCCAAAGCTGCCGAGCGCATTGTGGGGGAGTTGAGCATTCCCGGTGTAAAGTACGCCATGGATTTCAACGGCTTCTATGGAGGTCCTCCGCGGCTGCCGTTGCTGCCCCTGACGGCAGACAAAAAGGCCGAAGTGGAACGGTTGCTGGCGGACATTCGCTTGTGAGAGTTGATGGCTAACTCCCCTGCCTTTAGGAGGAAATTGTGAAAGCCATTCGTGTCCACGAATTTGGCGGTCCTGAAATGATGAAGCTAGAGGACGTACCAGGTCCGCAGCCCGGGCCGGGGCAGGTTGTGGTACAGATCCACGCTGCAGGCGTGAACCCGGTGGAGAGTTACATCCGCAGTGGCACGTACGCCTTCAAACCCAACTTGCCTTATACACCTGGCAATGATGCAGGCGGCGTTGTCATAGCTCTGGGCGAAGGTGTAAAGGGGGTGAAGACCGGTGACCGCGTTTACGTATCCGGTTCTCTCAACGGAACGTATGCTGAGCAAGCACTGTGCAATGAGGCACAGGTACACCCCTTGGCCGCTAGCGCGAGCTTCGAACAAGGTGCGGCCATGGGTATCGCCTACGGTACAGCCTATCGAGGACTATTTCAGCGCGGCGATGCCAAGGCTGCAGAGATCGTCATGGTGCACGGCGCCAGTGGCGGAGTTGGCACAGCGGCTATACAGTTGGCTCGCGCCTTCGGCCTCACGGTGATTGGCACAGCTGGCAGCCAGGCTGGTATGCAGTTGGTGCTAGCTGAGGGGGCGCATCATGTGCTCAATCATTCCTCCGAGGGTTATCTTGATGAGCTGTTGAAGCTGACTGACGGCCGCGGTGTAGACCTCATCCTGGAGATGCTTGCGAACAAGAACCTGGCCAAAGATCTTACCGTGCTGACGAAGAAAGGCCGCGTCGTGGTAATCGGCAGTCGCGGCTCTATCGAAATTAATCCGCGCGATGCAATGGGACGTGATGCCGATATTCGTGGCACGACTCTCATGAATACTTCCGAGCAAGAGTATAAGCAAATGCACGCTGCGCTGGTCGCAGGACTGCACTACGGAACATTGCGCCCAGTCGTCGGGCAGAAGATCCCGCTTGCCGAAGCCGCACGCGCACACATCGAGGTGATGAAGCCCTCGGGGGCGTACGGAAAAATTGTACTCATGCCGTAGGAAGAAACCCAACGGCAGATTCTCTCGGCACGATTCTCTGAGTGTTGATCTTCATTTGTGTGGCATATGGAGGATAGGCAATGCCGTAGCCACGCTGATCAGTCAGAATCTGGTGGCAAAACATCGAAATCAGTTGCGCAGCGCTTCTGCAGCAGCAGTATCTCCAACATGCTGCTCCAACACTCGGCGTGCTGTTTGTAGTTTTCACCGGAATGCTGGTGAGCGGATTGGCATCGGATGCCATTTCGTCCGGTGTGGTTCGTCCTCCTTACACAACCATCCGTTGCAGCACATGTCGGATAGGCGTACATCGTGGTGATGTTACGAGGGTTCAACGTAAGAGCGACACAATGGCTCCCCGAGCATCTATTTCTTTGGCCTCTGGCTGCTGAAAACCAGGTTGATTCACTGCCTGGCGACGCCCCCTGGCTTACGTTTGACCTGCGTCTCCATTGTCATCCTGATCTCTGAAGGTCGCCGCGCACGGTGTCGCATTGTTCAAGCGCGAACCCTGGCGCAACCGGCAGATCCGGTACCCTCCCATGACAAAACTCGCCTCTGTTGACGCAATGCTGGCGTTCCCAGTGAGCTTTACTTAGGATTGCTGACGACTGTTTGTTTCAGTAATCAGTCCCTGCAGGGTCTGGAATTGTTCCGAGCATGCCTTTATCAGCAGCGCGCTGTTGATGAACCTTTAGGCACCTTGGTGCGTATTAGTCAGAGGCCACAAAGACAACAACTACGGAAGGGAAACACCAACTGATGCACGCATCAGTTTCAGGAGATAAGACAATGTTCGTTTCGCGTTTCGCCGAATCCGTATTTCGGAAGGCGATTTCACCGGCGTTCGTGTGTTTGCTCGTCACCGCGAGTTTTGCACAAAATGCAACTCCACAAACCAGCCAGGCGAGTATGCCACCCCTGACGCCGATGCCGCAGGCACCATCACCGCAGAACAACACTCACTTGTATTCAGCCCAGAACTATGCGAAGCCTGCATCTCCGTTTCCTAATTTCCTGGCTCCGTATAAGGTTCGGAACGTACCTCCGCCGAACCTGAGCAATTCTTCGCGGACCGATCAACTGTTTCGCGATGGCAAAATCTACCTGTCCATCAACGACGCTGTAGCGATGGCGCTGGAGAATAACCTGGACATTGTCCTGCAGCGTTACAACCTCTCCATCGCGGATACGGACTTGCTGCGTGCGCAATCCGGCGCAGTCGCCCTTGGTGTGCCTCAGGGAGTCGTACAGGGTACGCCTGGCGGTCCGTCCGCCGGAGGAACCGGCAGTTCCTCCACCGGCGCCACTGGCACCGGCGCGGGCGGTACGCAAATAGGTATTGGTGGTGCCGGCGCAGGAGGTGCGGGGCTCGTGGGCTCCACCTTGGGCGCAGGTCCTCCGCTCAACAGTTATGACCCGACGCTCACAGGTACAATCGGAGGCGAACGGTTAACCCAGCCCCAGCCAAGTGTTTTTATCTACGGTGTGCCACAGCTCATAGAAAACACCGAAACCTATAACTTCACCTATACGCAGGCATGGTCCACAGGAACTCTGGCGACAGTTGGCTTCAATAACACCCGTGTCACGACGAATGTCCCTTACGACCTGGT
>CAZDYZ010000435.1:0-14413 GCA_964509525.1 uncultured Acidobacteriaceae bacterium | reverse complement strand
ACCTCGCCCGACGTAAGAAGCATCCAGATCGTCCCGATGCGCCTGACTGGCCCCGGTTCGGACCTGCCACCTCTCCCCGACCTGGCGCAGCGGTCGCCGCTGGATCCGCAATCGTTTGCTGGCAGCTTGTGGCTGATGGAGTTTGGTGCGCTGCAGGTGCGCATCACCGCCGATGGCGTTAAAGGCAAAGGGGAACTGTCGGTCCCGGTGCCAGCGTTTGCGCAGCGCACCTTGCCGATGCGAAGGCCGCTGGCCGCGCTGCTGGTTGCCTTAATGCTGTTTCTTGCCTTTGGCCTGATTTCTATTGCGGGCGCTGCGGTTCGCGAAGGAAACCTCGGTCCGGGTGAAACGGCGCCGCCGTCACGGACGACGCGGGCCAGAATTGTAATGGCCATCACAGCCGCCCTGGTAGCGGTGATTCTTTACTTGGGGAATTCCTGGTGGGCGGTCGAGGCGAAAAGCTATCAGCGCAACATCAACTTCTTCAAACCTCCGCTGGCAGAAACCACACTGGAATCGGGAAATCGTCTAGTCATTCGCGCGAGAGGTCAGGACCCGGCATGGTCGAAAGAAGTGAATATGAAAGAAGTGATTCCCGACCACGGTCACCTGATGCACCTGTTCCTCATCAGCGCTCCGGGCATGGAGCGAATATGGCACCTGCATCCAGAGCGGATCGAAGATGGCGCCTTTGCTGAGAATGTGCCAATGATGCCCGCCGGAAAGTACCAGCTCTTCGCGGACATAGTGGACAAAGCGGGCTTCCCGTGGACCCTAGTGGGCGATATTAGGATTCCGCAGGTTAACGGAAGGCCCATGGCGGGAGACGATTCAATGTGGTCGGGCCCGCAGCTGGGAGCGTTGGCAGATTCGACATCAGAGCAACTGGCTGATGGTGGTCATATCGTTTGGAAGCGGCCGAGTAGCCCACTGCATTCCAGGCAGCCTACGAATTTCCGATTTATCGTCGAAGACAAGGATGGCAAGGGAGTGCAGGACCTCGAACCTTACATGGGTATGGCAGGGCACGCCGAATTTGTGAGCTCCGACTTCAGCGTTTTCGCCCATGTGCATCCGACGGGCTCAGTCTCTATGGCAGCTCTGGAGTTGGCTCGCGCGACTCAGACGTTGAGCTCGCCCATAATCGAAAGTAAGTTACCCGGTAAGCAAATGGCCATGCCCGGGATGGAGATGCCGATGGCAGGTGGCTCCCTGCCGCCCGAAGTGAGCTTCCCCTATGCTTTCCCCAGCCCGGGTGAGTACCGTATCTTCGTCCAAATCAAACGCGGTGGGCAAATCGAAACTGCAGCCTTCGATGCCCACGTCGAGCGTTGACGAATCAAGATCAACCTCAGGACCGTTGACGGGCAGCGCTACGGAAACAGAATGCGATGTCTCGTGGTCAATGTCAGTCCACGTCGATCCATTTTCAACTTCGGTGAAGCAGTCGCTACTGGTTGCGGCGATAGATGATCGGCTGAGGGCCGTCACTGATCTTAAAATCCGAGGGGACGGTGAACAACGTTGGATCAGGCTCCCCGCGAACGATATTCGTAAGCCGGAATGTCTGCTCGCCCATTCGCGGGTCACTCCGTTTACTGTAGACAATGGTCTTAAGTTCAGGTGACGTCCAGACCTCGGTAATAATGCTGATCGGTTTATCGTTGCCGATCTGACCGGCCGGAATGATACGGGTCGTGCGTACCCCATTCACCAGGACACCTTCCAACACCTGAGAGCCAAGGTTCTCTGTGTTCGCCTGGGCCTGCTCGTTAACCGACAAACTCCTCTGTAAGAAAATGCCAGGAGGCGGCGGCAAGGGGACGGCTGGGCTCGCACCGGTCTCCATCTGTATGAAAAATGTGTTGCTGCCCGCCGCCGGATCAGATCCGGTCGTAACGACCGGCGACATCGGCATTTTCTGGGCAGTCTTGTCGGTCAAGTCTAAGGTATAGGAGGTTTGCGCCACGGGATCCAGGATGAAAACCAGGTGAGGCGCATTTGCGGCTGATAGATTTCCGATTGCCGGCAAGGCAGCATCCTGACGCAAGCGGCCCTGCGAATCGCGCGCCGTAGTTCCCGTGCTGGTATGCACGATACGGTTGCCGTCCGGGAGGGTCTGGATCATTTCATTGTTAATCGTGGCCGAATAGGGCGCGCCCTGAACGGGAACTCCGGGTGACTTTTCAAATGCGCCGATGGTGGTAGCCACACCCGCGCTTTGATAAAAGAGGGCTTTTCCGGCTACAGTCCCGCCCTCCTCTTGAGCGAATGTGCAGGATGAAGCTGTCAGCACGAGGATCAGTGTCAATGTAGGCTTCATGGTTGAGTCAGTCTCCTTTCGAATCCAACAAGTTGCGGCCGGAGGCGAAGTTGCTGAACTGATCCATCGGCCCCAATACTGAGTTCCGCAGTGAAGTTGACCCCTTCGGGAACCGCACCCGGAGGGAACATCGCTTCGGCAGGAATGGCGATCTGCACAGCTTGTTCAGCAGGTGTCCAGATCGTAGGTTGCTTGTGCCCAGGCGATACGGGACGCTTCAGGTGGGACTTGCTGATGGGATTGCTTAACGCCATCTCTGAAGCACCTGCTGCAGAACCCATATCTGAAGGAGGCACCGCGGCTTGGAGATGTAGCCGAGGAGGCTGCTCGACTGTGGTACCTGGAAACGTCAGAACCAGGGCGACGACAACAGCCGCGACTGCGCCCGACAATACCGGTATCCAGCGCGGCAGCCTCCGCGGCGCGCTCGATGTCATCGTGGCGTCGCAGTATGCGTCGACGGCGCGGCTCACTCGACGGTACGAATCCAGTTCTCTCTGGCATTCGCTACACCCCCGGACATGCTGATCCACATCAGTGGCATGCTTCTCCGGGAGCTCGTGATCGAGCCAGGCGATCAGCTTTCCCGAGCAGTTACACATTGCAAGTCTCCGCTAGTTTCTTGATCACGCGGTCCACGATGTCGGCCACTGTTGAGGTTGGAATACCCAAAACTTCGCCAATTTCGCGATAACGCAGTCCCCCCGCGCGCAGAAATAGGCATTCGCGTTCGGGCTCCGCAAGCATGCGGACTGCCTTTTCTAGGTGCGAGAATTTTTCTTTTTCTAGCACAACCTGTTCTGGCGTCACATCGTCCAAGACCGAAAGGCCCCGAGCTTCGAGAGGCGTACCGAATCGCCGATCATAGCGGGTCTGGCAATTTCTGGCCTGATTGTGCGCGACCCGAAACAGCCAGCTGCGGATGTTCTGTTGCGACCCGCCCGATGCCACATGGCGATGCAGGCTGAGAAAAGCATCTTGAACAACATCCTGCGCTTCATCGTGCGAAAGCCCGAGGCACATCAGGTATCTCAGCAGAGGTTTGCGCAGTTCCCGATACAAGGAAGTAGTCTCACAGGAGTGGGTCGCAAAGCGCGAAAGCGGGAAAACTAGAGGTAGGGAGTCATCACTCATGACGTTCTCGGCGTTGCGCCTCTATTTCGTATAACAAGTCAGGGCTTCGCTTTTCCGATTCGTAGGGAGACAAAACAGCTTTTTAGTATTCAGAATCCGCCTTTTTATTTCAATGTGCCAGCCCGGCCGTCAGTTAACACCCGGATGTTGCCAGCGTGGCAACACCTCCGAACGCCAGCTTCCGCGTCACGCCATATTTTCAAACTCACGTAGGAAGCGCTCGGCCACGGTTTTGTCTTCCCGCCGGAATACAGCTTTGCGCACAGATTCGCTGACACGCTCATTCTGCCTATACATCGCCAGTGCTTCAAGCACATCCATAGCGGTCTCGGGGCTCTGGCTTTCCACCCGAGAGACGAGGAATGCGATTGCTTCCTCAAGCCGCGATGTGGAAGTGCTAGCGGTGGCCAAAGACATTCGCATCGCAGCTCAGCCGCAAACTCCCGAACAGTTGCTGCGCATACCACAGAATGCCTATCCTCATGTGTTGATTCTCTCACCCCATTTTCTGTCGGCGTTTTCGAAGATTCAGCGGATCTTGAAGCGCCGCAAGATAGGGCTGCTGCTGCTCGCCGAGGAAAACGATCGTGTCGCCTTCTATGCGCTGGTTGTCGGTGGATGGAGTCCTCTATCCATCGCTGGATGCACTGGCTATCGTGCACGGGGTACGCCGAGCAGCACGATGTGGGATACGCATACAGAATCGCACCGACACGAAAAGACACCTGTCCAAAGTTGCATGAGAGCCTCCCCCGCTGGGACGACCCTTGCCTTGGGCAACGGAGAGGTAGCGGCGAAGGCCGCCTGGCAAGGCTCAGTGGGTCGGCGGGAAACTGATGGAGACGGCATCATCTCCGACGAAGCTGACGGTAATGTTCGTCTCCGCCTCGACTGCACGACCGTCTAGTTCGAAGGCACGATATTTCCAGTGCCGCACGGATCGCACCGCGGCAAGTGCAAGCGTACGGTTGCCGCTGAGCACCTCGACTTCCCTTACCGTGCCGTCGGTGCCAATCACTGCCTTCAGGCTAACTGTTCCGGTCAGGGCTGGACTTGGAGCTAGTGGGTAGCTAAAACCTCTCTGGGGCGGCCCCCCAACTTGCAAACGCTCCGCAGGGAGCGAATCGATGCTCGCAACCAACGGTGGAGGGAGCGTGATTGTTTTGCTCAGGGTATTGTCGTGTTGTCTGGGGGAAACTGTCGAGGATGGCGAATTTACGGCAGCCGTCGTCGCCGCTTCGCGTTCCACGGGTACGGACTGCTGGCCAAGCTTTTCAGGTTGCGCCGCCGAGGAGGAAGGGGAAATGCTTTCCGGAACTACTGGGTGCGCCTCGAATGTCACCCGTAGAGGAGCTACAGGCGGAACACTACCTTCTCGAAAATAAAACAGAACTGCGAGCAACACAGCACCGCCGGCGACACCCAGTGCCCACCCGAACCTCTTTCGCCTGTGCGTCTTACTCCTCTCGTTAGCCCTTTCCATCGACGCTGGGCGCATCTGTTCGTTCTGTACTGTGGAAACCGGTTGGGGTGCTGAAAGGTAGTGAACATTGCGGCTGGGTCTGCGTAAACGCTCGACGCTGCTTGGGTCATACGGTGTAAGAATCGGCCGAATCGCGATGCCTTCAGAGCCTACCGCTCGAGGCTCGACGACCTGGGCACTGCTTGTTGCGATTTCGACTAGTTTACTCGCAGATGTTACAACTGCCGTTTTGGCGTCGGACGCCAGATGAACATTTTCAACTACGCCTATGATGTCGGTCCTGGCAATTGGTCCATTCCAGTTGACAACTGCTGTTCGGCCCAGCTGGTCGATGAGTTGCTGCTGACGACGATTCAACACCTGCCTGGGTAGGCTACGAAAATGGCGAAACGTCCAGAGCAGGTAGATGCGCTGCCAAAAGGATGGCCGCACATACGCGAAGCCGTTATCTGTTCGTAACTCCACCAGGCTCGTGCGAATCTTGTGCACCACTGCTGGCACGGCTGCCTCCACGCAGTCGAGACTCGGCTACCCGGGGTGGGCCAAGCACCTTGGTGGGAGCATGGCCGCGCCACGGTGAGCGCCATCTTTGTGCTGAAAGGGTTGTCGCGGATAAGAGGAAAGGGCAGCCGAAACGGACGGCGTCAGGTTAGTTGGCAAGCTCCAAGGTACAGATTTCAGCTCTGACCGACGCCACAACCTCATCAGAGCGCCGACAAAACGAGCGCGACTACTTGGTACCAACCATCAGCCCTGGGTAATGCTGTTCTTTCTCCCTACCGACAATAGTCAAGGGCAAGCACCATGCCATTCTTCTAAGTCTACAAAGATCAAATACTTACTAACGGCAGGCTGGGCTCCAGCGTGCAAATTCTACATGTCTGGAGGCAGCGGGCACATTGTCTTGCAGCCGTCGGAGCCGTCTATGCAAGATTGACAAGGGAAGACTAGACAGTCCGCGCTTCCCCGGGTGTCCAGTCATCGGCAAGCTTCGTGCGGGCGCCCGGACTTGACCAGGTAACCAACAGCCAAAATATCTCTGGCCGTTTCGGATAAACCCATTCCGAGCCAGCTCAGGCGATGTGATATCCTCATTGGCCGAATGCCGGGCCCAGCAGGTCGCGAGCCGTGACAACCGGAGGTCAGTTATGCGGATGCTTATGCACATTCAGCTGCCACTCGAACCGTTCAATACGGCCGTTCGAGATGGAACGGCGGGACAGAAGATCCAGCGAATTCTTGAGGCCATTAAGCCGGAAGCCGCCTATTTCAGCGAGCAGAATGGCCGGCGTGGTGGCACCTTAGTCGTGAATGTCAAGGATCCTTCCGATGTCCCGGTCCTAGCGGAGCCGTGGTTTCTCACATTCAACGCCGAAATCGAGTTTCGAATTGCTATGACGCCCGAAGATCTCTCTCGCTCGAATCTAGAAGCGTTAGGGAAGAAGTGGGCTTAGTCAGCTTGACGTAGCAACGCTTGCGGGCCGTCCGGACGTCGTCTGCCGACGACGGGCATCTGAATCGTCGCGACATCCAGGGACCGGATAAGTCTCCAAAAACGCTGCCTGGGCAAAAGGTTACCGGGCGGAACACCGCGGCATGGGCTTGCATTGCACGTTGCGGAACTGCGGGTCCACCGCAAGCGGTGCGGAGTATGTTCTCGCACTGTAGCCAGCGGTCACGCCCGGTTCAGGAGTAGAGGCCAGCGAGTGCTAATGAGAGACGCAGGTAATCGCGGCCGATTGAGATATCTGTGGAATCCATGCCGAAGGCCTACTTTCTCCGCTCCGACGGTAGGCCCGGCGGCTGGGCAGCAAATTCTGGCTCCGGCAAGAAGGTTCTGTACAGTGCCCTGGCCCAAGATGTCAAAATCTAAGTCCTGCTTCAGGAACACGGAGGCGTGATGCAGTTGCGTCTGGAGAGCCGTCCGGTCGGCGATGTCCTGATCGTTCAGTGCCAGGGGCGGATCGTGGTCGGGAAAGAGGTCTTGACGTTGCACTATTACGTGGGAGACTCCTTCACCAAGTATGGTGATGTCGTACTGCAACTCGACCAGGTAGAGTTCGTCGACAGCAGCGGATTGGGCGCGTTGGTGCGCCTGATGCAAGCTGCCCGAGCGAAGGGAGGTGATCTCAAACTCAGTGGAGTACCACCCAGGATCTACAAGACGCTTGAGATGACCCATCTGCTTTCGCAATTCGAAACCTACGACTCGGTCGAAGAAGCCATCACTGCTGCTTACCTAGGCTCGCGATATTCACGGGGAAAAGCCGGGGACGCCCGACCACCCATACTTTGCATTTATGAGTCAACGGATGTGTGTACGTTCCTGCGGGAAATACTGTGCAGGGCCGGATACAATGCCTTGACCGCTTTGACGATTAGCGACGCCTTGATCCTGCTCAAGGCGACGAAGGCGAAAAAGGTTGTGGTTTCCTCACACCTGCAGTCCACATATGGCCAGCCGACGCGCCAGGTGTTGGAGCAGATTGATCCAACGGTCTCCCTTCTTATTCTGGACGAGAACTTCGCCAGCCAAGATCCCGGCGAAGCCGCAGAGAAACTCCTGAACGGCATTTCCAGCCGATAGCAGCCGACTCTGGAATCGAGTTACTGCCTGAGGGGCCGCGCGCTGTTGGACGGGCGGGGCTATAGAGGCTGGCATAACGCCAAGCCGGCTGGAGACGATAAGATCCGATCGGCGTTACGTTTGCTGGTGAGCTCTGACCGAGGCCTTACCTTCCGGCGAGGAAAGAAGAATCGGAGAACCTATTTTAGTCCCTCGACCAAATAGAGGTCTCCCAGAGTTCTATGAAAACCGTAGATGTAAGTCTTCCCATCCGGAGTTATCAGGATAGGGCCGATGGTGGAGACGCCGGTGGGGTCGAGAGGAGCAATCTCTTTCCATACGGTTTTCCTTCCCGAGGCCAACTCCAACCGATACACTTTGGCGGGAACTTCGCCCGTCCGATATAGGTAAAGGGAACGACCGTCCTGACTCCAGTTTATGGGAATGTCGCCGGGGTCCATGCCCTTAACAATTCGAGCATCGCCTGCTGATGTAGAAAACAAGTAGCCCTTCAGGTCGGGTCCGATCCCCACGACAAGCTGGCCATCTGGCGAAACCGCAAAGGACTGTGCATCGACTCCTTCCGGGGAAATCGCCTTCGGCTTGCCTCCTGAAATATCCTGTGTATAGAGGTGTACCCCACGCCCGGCTTCGTTCCCTGAGAAGACAAAGCGCTTGCCATCGGGGAACCACCGCACCCACTGATGGTTAATGGAATCGTTGGTGAGTGACTGAGTCTCACCCGCTCCTGTGGGTAGCAGACGGAGTTGTGCGGGGGAGCTCGGCGTGGCAATGATGACCCATTTCTGGTCAGGCGACAGAGCGGTGGCTCCTCCTTCGCCGAGCCGAATCGCGGGCGAACCATCCGTGTTGCGAATGTAGACGGCATAAGTCAGATCCTGCACATCTCCGTATTGCACACCGCCGCCAATTCCCTCCTCATCAAAAAGAAGGGTTTTGCCATCGGCTGAAAGATCGGCGGGATAGGAGTAGTCAAGCCAGGACAAGTCTCGCTCCTTGGCTTCTCCTCCGCTCAAGCTCATGACCTCGCGTCGACGGTCGGCGCGTGCCAACAACACGCGACCGTCCTGCCAGATATCAAATATGACCAGAGAACCGGGAACACGTGTCACCAGCCGTTGTTTGCCCGACAGGGTGACAGCGGTAATGTAGTGGAACAGTCCCAATTCGCTGGCGGTGAACCAGACCTCGCGACCGTCAGGCGTCCACGCAAGACCCTGCGTACCGTACCACTCTCGCGTCAGCGCGGTCTTGTGACCGGATGCGTCGACAATCGCAATCGAACCACCGTCATCTCCTTGGTTAGGATGGTCCATAAAGGCAACGTAGTCGCCCTTCGGGGAGACTCGCGGGTAACTGATCCATCCGCCGCTGCTCTCGTACACGACCTTGCCGATGGGATACTCAAGACGATCCCGACCACCCACATTACGCACCACGGCCAGGCTGTTTCCGTCGGGCGACCAATCGGCCCATTCGACATCCTCCAGAACCGGCCGCGGTGCTCCGCCGGCGATCGGGGCTCGGGCCAATGTGCCTACGTTGATCCAGGTTCCGACTGGATGGCTGCCTAACGAGAGCGCCATCTCACCCCTCGACGAAATCGCCAGGAGTTCGGCACGGCCCAGCCCCAAAGAGCGCGACTCGACCATACCCTGGCGCGCGGAAAATGTTTCCACTGGATTCCCTTGCCACGCAGCACTGTATAGAATGGTCTGCCCATCGGGTGCGAACCGGGCAGAGCGAATCTCGCCACGGCGGAAGGTAATCTCGTGATATAGCGGCGCGCTTGGCGCAGAGGATTGCCACGCACGCTTGCCGGAGACGAACCCGATTGCCGCCGCAAGCATGAAACCGAGGACAACCAAGAGGGGAAGCAAGCGACCTCGCTCTCGACGATTCTGGCTTGCCGTAACAGAAGGCCCGCTTGATCCAGCAGTTGCCATCGGGACAACAGGGCGGGCTTCAGCCCGCGAAGTATCGGTGTCGCGCTTCAGTCGCTTTAGATCGGCGCGCAACTCCGCTGCGCTCTGGCAGCGTAAGTCGCGATCCTTTTCCAGGGCTTTGTTCAAGATGACTTCGATTTGCGGTGGCAGCCCCGGATTCAGCTGGATGGGCGGAGCCGGTACCTTGTTCAGGATCGCTTCAAAAACTACCGCCGAAGTTGCTCCCGAGAAGGGTTGCTTGCCCGTAGCCATCTCATACAGCACCACGCCGAAGGAAAACAGATCACTGCGATGATCCAGTGGCTCGCCCCGCGCCTGTTCGGGAGACATATAGCCAATGGTGCCCATCGCTGTTCCCGGAGTTGTGAGCTGATCAGCGCTGACCGCAGTTGGAGGGCCCCCGGTCGCGGCTCCCCTCTCCGTGATTTGCTGCTGCTGGGTCAGCTTTGCCAGGCCAAAGTCCAGGATCTTGGCCTGACCGCGCTGGGTGATAAAAATGTTCGCCGGTTTCATGTCGCGGTGCACGATGCCAGTGGAGTGGGCAGCATCCAAAGCGTCCGCAATCTGGATACCCAGATCGAGTAATTGCTCAATCTTGAGGGGCCGACCCTCGATCTTGTGTTTGAGGGTCACACCGTCCAGATACTCCATGGCGATGAAAGCCTGCCCCTGCTGCTCGCCGATGTCATAGATGGTGCAGATATTGGGGTGGTTCAGGGCTGAAGCCGCCTGCGCCTCTCGCTGGAAGCGGCTCAGCGCCTGAGGATCTTTGGCCACCTCATCGGGCAGAAACTTCAGCGCCACGAAACGGCGCAACCGGGTGTCCTCCGCCTTATAGACGACACCCATGCCGCCGCCGCCGAGCTTTTCGACAATGTGGTAATGCGAGACGATCTGGTCGATCATTAATGAGGATATCTGGGCTTGGGCCACTTCATCTTAAAGAGGCGGCACCTGTCCGTCAATGAGTAACGACTTTCGAAGAAGGTGGCGCGCTGCGCAGCTGTTTCTTCCAGCACCGGCTTCCCAATGGAGCTTGGTTGCTGCTTCGGCGAGTCACTCCGCCAGGCGGCAGGTGTCACTGACAAACTAGTGTGCTAAGGGGGAAAATGATTCCGGGCATTGCGGGAGAGGATTGCCGGTTTCTTGGTACCCGTTCCGGTCGACCGCGCAACCAGAATGAGAACCCTGATCTTTCTTTTCCGCGTCCAAATGAATGCCCCCTAAAGGAGAATTCTGCGATGTCAGCTCCAAGCCTCAAGCTCACATTCGATGCCGTCTATTACCACGTCAGCGACATGGAAAAGTCCATCGCGTTCTATCGCGATATCCTGGGATTCCGCCTCAGTTCCCGAGATTACGTCTCTCGCTTCGACATCGATGGAGTGCTCTTCGAACTCGTTCCCAACCCTGCAGGTAGTGCTTTGCCGGGCACGGGCAATGCTCGCTTGAGCCTGGGCGTCACAGATATCCGGCAAGCTACGCGCGAGTTGCAAAGCAGAGGCGTGGCAACAACCCCAATCAAAGAAGAGCCCGGAGGGCTGCTGTCGTACTTCAAAGACCCGGACGGCAACGAACTCTGTCTTTGGCAGAACGTGTAACCAGCGTGCTGCGGTCCACGAGGCAGTTCCCACATTTCCCAACAGAAAGGAAATGTGGGCCACCGGACCGCAAGCGGAAGCCTGTTTCATGCGATAGGGGTGGAGTACGATAGCTCCACAAAGCCGTTCTTGTAGGCGACCACGTTCTTCAAATTCCACCTCTCCTCCGCCCGGGAACCACCGAACAGTCGGAGTCCTTCACCCAATAGGACAGGTGCTATCGTCAACTTGATGTCGTCCACCAGGCCGAGTTCGAGAAAACTCTGGCACAACATGGCCCCCCCCACGAGCCAGATGTTTCGATATCGAGGCCCGAGTTTCACATCAACTAATGTCTTGAGATCGCCCGAATAGAACTCTACGCTCTTCCTCGCCGGCGGCCATGCTCTGCCGGTCACCACTACGGCCGGAGTATCACCATATGGCCAGCCCAGTTCAAGCGTGTGTTCATACGTACGGGACCCGAGCACATAACAGTCTATGGTTTTGAGGAAGGTCGCAGCTTCTTCCTCCGAAACGGAAACCCCGGCTTGGTAGACGCTTCCACTGTCATTCAGCCAGGAGACACTGTTGTCCTTCTTCGCGATGAAACCGTCCAGGCTCGAAACCATGTGCAACGTTACCCTTCGTCCTGTTCCATTTCCTTCGCTGCTTGACATAGTTCTTCCTCGCTTTGGGCGACGCGTGTGGGCGACGCGGCCTTTCGAGGTGGCCGCTGGCCCAGGTCTCGATCTCACCGTGTTTGATCATACAATTGGGTGCCCCCGGGTCTCGCGGGTTTCGAGACCCGGACCGGCTATGGTGTACCCTGCGCCATTGCGCCCCATGAGCAAGAGGCAGGGTTGGTCCGCATCAATGAATGGGGCACACCAAAAATGCAGGTGATGGAGTCGACAAGCTTTCCACAGTGATGGTCTCGAAAACCGCGAGACTCCGTGGCCACCCGCCGCTATGGCCAGGACAGTAAACACTTAGACGGGTGGCCGACCGTGCGATTCGTTGAACTTAAGGCGTCAACTTGAATACTACGCCGTCATTTGACGTGCCACCGTAGGCTGTAGTGCCATAGAGGTTCCCGGCTCTGTCAATTACCAGGCCCCCAACGGGATATGCGCCGTCGCTCCCAGAAAAGTTATGCAATACGGTTTCCGTGCCGTTGGCACTCACCTCGTACACAACTCCATTGTTGAAAGAGCCGCCGGAAAAAGTCGTCCCATAGAGATTACCGCCCGCATCCATGATCAATCCTGACCGAGGGCTGAACCCATCGGGTCCGGAGAATGTATGGAGCACAGTAAGGACACCCTGCGGAGTAACCTTGAACACGGTGCCATGAGTCCCCCGGGGAATAGCAGGCGTGGTGCCATAGAGATTCCCCTGGGCGTCCGCGATGAGATCACCGTTGGGGTGTCCTCCATCGCTACCGCCCGTGAAACTGTGCAGCACCGACTCAACGCCGGAGGAACTCAGCTTAAACACGACTCCGAAACTGAGCTGTAGGCCACCATCGGCATAAGTTGCCCCATAAAAATTGCCTTGGCTGTCGCGCAGCAGCCTGCCCCATGGCTCTCCCCCGTCAGCTCCTCCCGTGAAGCTGTAGAGCACCGTCTCTACCCCGGCTGGCGTGACCTTGAACACGACACCCTGGCCGAAGGCGCCGCCCATGCCGGTCGTGCCATAAAGGTTACCTTCGTCATCGGAGACCAGACCGTCATTCGGGTACTTCCCGTCGGCCCCACCCGTGAAGGTGTAGAGCACAATCGGCGTGAGTCCCGCAGGCGTTAGCTTATAGACAGCACCGTTGCTGAAAGTGCCGCCGATGGCATCACTGACATAGAGATTACCCTGCGCGTCGCGGAGCAAGTTGTCGACGCAGAAGTCGCAAATTCCCGTCGGTGTGCGCCTGAGAAGCACTAGCAGGTTGCCGACTGGGTTGGATCGGCTGAGTTCAAAAATGGTGCCAAAGGTCGGAGGCACTGTCCCTCCGGTTGTTCCATAGAGGTTCCCTTGACCATCGATGGTCAGGCGGGAATACGGATACGCGCCGTCATTGCCGTTGAAGCTGTGCAGCACGGTCAGCGTCTGAGCTTCTGCCGGACAAGTCGCTACCCGCGAGACGGCAAGGAACATCGCGATAACGAACAGCAGGCTGTGCAGCAGGCCTGAGGGTTCGTCGCCGCTTGCGACAATCAAGGAGGAGTTAATTGGGTGAGTGGTTGGATTTCCAAAGTCCATCTTTCTTTCCTCTCCTTACAGAATTTGCCGCACGGAGGCGAATCATGGACTAGACCGCCCCGTGTAGGCTCGCCTGCAAGCCGGCGTGGGCAAAGTACCGCCAATTCTGTCAAGGATTGTCACGGGAGTGTCAAGAATTTGTATACGCTTGGACGGGTGGCCCTGGTCTGTATCTCACCGCGCTTGATCATGCAATTGGGTGCCCCGGACCAGCGCCGAAATTAGGGGGGCCAGCCCGTCCCGAGGAGGGTTTATGGTTACGGTTTACATGTGGAGCATGTGATGGGTCCGGCAAGTTGCGGTGTTTCAGCTGCAAGACGTGCAAAGACCGCAACGGAAAAGGTCACGTGACGGTCACGATGCCAGCGGTGCAGTGGAAGCGGACGTTCTTGGGTGTGGATACTGCAGGGCTTCTGGTACGACTAGTCAGCGGTGCGGAACCTGGGGTGGTGGCGGCAGAGATGTGATCTGTAGTGACTGCGGTGGCCCAAAGAGAAGGAATTGTCAGTTCTGCGACGCACGTGGCCGAGGCCCACTCGTTCTTATTTCTTCCGAAGCCTGACGCTCGTCGCAAATAGATTCCTACAGGAGATAGACGACAGAATGAGTAGCGCAACCTAAGGGTATCGAGTGCCGATCAGGTAGATGTCTTTCTTGCCAGCAGGATGGATGCCACGCCGTGGACGGCGTGGCGAGATTAGATTTTGGCGTCAGGACCACATTGAGCTGGCATTTTCCGATAGGTCATCAACCCACAACATTAATGTTTACCGAGTTGGTGATGGGCAGTATGTTATGCGTAGCCACGCTGGCGGTCTGGCCAGGGGTTATTTTTTGAGCCAAAAATCGAGGTCGGTGGGGTGGCCCACCGGCGGCCCGTTCAGTCGGCGCGTCGCCCGCTGCGCCACCTGGTGGCATACGGCAGCACGAACAAGTACAGACCGGTGAGAAAGAGCAAGGCGAGCGGGGCCACTGCCAAGAGGCCTAGCGAGTTGGTATACTTCTCCAGCACCACGGCCACGATGTTGACGATGACAGCCGCCGTAAAGGCCATGGACAACCAGCGGTGGGTCTGCCGAACCCATTTGTTCCAGTTCAATGGGG
>CAZDYZ010000434.1:0-2350 GCA_964509525.1 uncultured Acidobacteriaceae bacterium | reverse complement strand
CATCGGCGCTCCGCAGCTCCTGCAGAATTTTTGATCTGGCGTGGACTCAGTCCTGTCGGGAGCTAAATCACTTGGACTCGAAGTCGGCGTTCCGTCCTTGTGACCGGGACCTCCAAGACCATGAGTTGAGAGTTTCTCGTCAACTTGACTGCCCCCTCCCCCAACCTCCGGTTGGCCCGTCAGACGGGAGCCAACCGGAAACTGGACTGGCCGATCACTGCGCGAACGATTTATCCATCAGTATCAGTCCCCCGTGCTCCGCGATCGACGCAAAAACCTGCCGTCCGTCGAAGCGATGCCCCTCGTAGGACCGCTGCACGCGCTCGACGAAGCCTTGCTTGCGGAAGATGTGCTGGGACACCTTGTTCGTCGCCTCGGCCGATAACCTGTGCGCGCCCCGTGCTCCAGGCAAGCCGTGACCAGCCGTTACGGCCACTCCTCGTCCGGCAACGCGATCAGAGACTCCGAGGAGGAACAGGTGGAGCGACTCGCCGCCCGACCATCCCGGTATTCCTTATCCAACTGGCCCAGAATATCGAAGATCGGATCGAATTTCGTGCTCAGTCGATCCATCCCGTCAGGCAGCGTCGAAGCCGAGTCCTCCGTCAGCAGCGCGCCAACCAGTTCACCCGTGCAAACCAGCCGAGCCACGATTCTCAGACCCTCGTCCGCCACCATGGGGGATAGCAACCGCACGAACACCTCGAACTCAGAAGTGGTCAGGCCGACTGCGACGGCGGATGGATCGTAGCGACTGAACACCTCGCCCAGAAGTGTTGCCATTGCTCCAGCATCGGAGGGGATATAGAGGCCGTACTCGATCTGGATGTGTTCAGAACCTCATGTTGGTGTCGACCGGGCGAAGGCAATCACGGTTCGACCTTATACAGCGCCATCATGCCGGCCTGCATGTGCTCGTCGAAGTGGCAGTGGTACATCCAAGTGCCCAGGTTGTCCGGGACCATGTCCACGGTCTCCATCTGGGCGGGGCCGATAAAGATCACATCGGTCCGCTTGCCGCCGTCCAGCACCACGTTGCCGTGCCAGTGAGGAGTGTGCAAGTTCACTCCCTCTCCGATGGTGACTACGTACCAGCGCACGCGTTCGCCCTGCTGAATGGTCATCAACGGCCCGTTGGCAAACATGTAGCCGTTAATCGTCGAGCGGAAATTCACTCCCGTAAATCCCGCACCGAAGAAGTTGAAGTTGCCTTTGCCATCGCTGGCATCGGTTTCCAGTTTATTGGCGCCTTTCGGATCGCTGGTGTAGGTATCGATGTTGTGCTGCAGATACCAACTGGCGTTCTCGTCCACGATCATAAAGAGGCTGACGAATTCGCGGTCCACGTCCTTCGGGCGACCGGTTGGCCCGGCCGCGCCTTTTCGGGTGATGAGCATGACTCCAACCAGTCCGCTCTCGACGTCTTTCAGCTCATCAGCGTGCGAGTGATAGAGCCACACAATCGAGCTGGGGTCGTTAGGGCCGGGGCCCGCACGTTCCGGGACCTCCCAGATGTAAGTGTGGATTTTGCCCGGCGGCACGCCGTTCTTGTCAGGCGTCGAAGCGCCGTCGTTGTAGCCCGCGCCCTCATGGTCCTTGGCATAGAACACGCCATGCGGATGCATAGCGAACGGATGGGTGGCGTTGTTCTTGAAAACGACCTTGATGGTGTCGCCAACTTCGGCGCGCAGCACCGGGCCGAGCAATCCGGTGTGCTCCCACTCGGCTGGACGCGGCTTGAGCGTGGTGAAAGTCTCGTCGGTGTATTCCCGGTAGATGGCCTTGCGGTAGGTGCTGCCGATACGGTGCGGTCCGCGCTCGGTGTACAGTTTGGCATAGTCCATGAAGGGCATGCCCATCATCTGATCAACGCCTAGAGGTGTGTAGTTCCAGTCCACCTCGTCAGCGGCTACGTAGTAGGTGTGCACTGTCCTTGCATCTGCGCTCTGAGCAACGGTGGAAATTGTGAACAGAAAAAAAGCCACGACGAATGGCAGACAGGACCTACGCATCAACACCTCACAATTGATTGACGGTTCCCGGATGTTTAGTCTGGGATTTCGATTTGCACTTCTGGTAGTGCATCATAAGCTTCTGCGGGCCTCCCCACAAAGAATTTTCCCACCCGTAGAGGCACTGCGAGATCGCAACGGAGTGCGATCACAAGGCAATTCGCTCGGTTAGCCACGGGCTCACTCCTGGGTTGTCGGCCACTCGGAAGTTGTTCGCTCGTAAATCGCCCCGCTTCTTGTGGAAGGTCCCGGTGTCTCGAGGATTGCAGTTTTCCGGACAGAGGCAGGGGACGGAAGATCATCATTTTCCTGCCGAACGATTGGAGTGCGTCACACCG
>CAZDYZ010000433.1:0-2578 GCA_964509525.1 uncultured Acidobacteriaceae bacterium | reverse complement strand
GTGCGAGTAAGAAAGGCGCACGGCGATTAGCACGGGATTAGATGCGGGTGCACTTGCCACCGATGAAAAGACCACAGACAGCAGGTGTAGCCCGGCCCAGCTTCCGCTCTGGGTTACAGGTGTTTTGCCCTCCGGGCTTCGGGTGGCTACAATCCGTAAACCTGTGCTGGCGCGAGATACTGGGGAAAGTCCGACAACAACCACTTCCTCGCCATATAGCAGAGGTGGCATTCGTCAACGTAAGCGTCGGCCGTCTTCAATCCGAACTTCTGCACCAGCCGCGCTGGACCGCCTTCGACCAGGGGGCCAATGATCGGGTGCTCGCACGCCTTATAGTCCCGCCAGAGTCTGGAGAACGGCGTTTTCCACACGTTGCCGACGCTGAGGCCCTGGCAAACGTGCACATTGCCATAGGCGTCCACGTGCACTCGCTCCGGCGCGGCAAGCTCCTCATGAGGGCAGGTAGTTAGCTCCCGCCAGGGCCGCAGCGGCAGGCCGGCGGTGAGCTTCTCCGCGGCACGGCCCTTGAAGAGAACGCTGCCCCCAGTAACTGGATGCCCTTTGTGGCCGTTCCAATCCGGTACCTGCGAGACCGTTGGTGGCTTGATGCAAATCTTCGCGCAGGGCAAACCGAGCTTTTGCGCCGCCCGGTATGCAATCGCTCCAGGGCTCTCGTCGCCCTTTGTGCTGTGGAATTCGTCATCGCTTATGCTGAAGTCGGCGATTCCCAGGTCGAGCAAAGGACGGAGCCACTGCTCGGCATCTTCCTGCGAGGTTGCCCAGTAGCCATTGGTCACGATGGCGGCCCGGAATCCCGCATCGCGCACCATCCGCAACCCTTCGAGCAGGACCACATAGAACAGGAATGGCTCGCCACCCTCGAAGTAAACCGTGTCGATGGTTCCGAGCTGCTGGATCTCGCACACCAGTTCGTGAAGCTGGTGCAGGTTGAAGGTACCCTCGCAGGCTGGGCTGCAGTGCAGAAAACAATGATCACATTCGCCAGTGCATTTGTAGGTAAGCAGGACGTGGATTCCGGTCAGCATCGGCGTCCTTTCGTTGGCAAGCGAGAGCAAAACATGCTCCCACGACCCTGATGCTTATAGTTCTATGTTTCGCCCGATTTGTCAGTGACCTATGCACACCAAGACGTGTGACGCTCACTTCCAGATAACGAGCAACCGCCTCGGAGAGGCGATCAGGATGGAGTTAAACAGCGCATGCAGGAAGAACGCAAACCGCCAGTACTGAATAGAAAACTGGAGGCAGGAGTAGCTGCATGCATCCCTGGAACTTGCAGCAACAATCGGCGACGGACACCGGTTCACCATTTTCTAAAACGCAGAATAGTATTGTTGCCAGAAGATCGTGGGAAGAATCATCCATGTCTCACCCCCTTTTACACTTCGATTGAGCAACGTGATAACCAGCAACTGCGCGGCAAACCTGTCATTGTTGCTTGGCAGAGCAAGCAGGGCCGGTGATCGCTTCGGTCAGTCTTGGGGCAGAACGCCTATTCCGTCTCAAAGCGAAAAATGGCGGGATTGCCTTTGCGGAGCGGTTGCCCACGGGAGTCTGCTCATCATGGCTGGTGAGACCCAGAAGAATTTCAAACATGACGTGCCAAAAGAACCTGATGTCACCCAACTGCGGATTAACCTGACATTCTGGCGCATTGAGCACAGATAACTTCTGCTTTGAAGCCGACCCAGGTATATTTCGGGAAAGCACAAGCTCTGTCTGGCACGTACGCCTCGGTACTCTTGTCTAGAACAAGAGACGTAGTTCGCGTTGGAAAAATTGGGAAACTACACCTTCAACTTGGCTTCTACGTTTACGTCGGCAGTGCACTCCGTCCCGGAGGCGTTTGTGCTCGTCTCGCCCATCGTTTCAGGCCTTCAACTCGACCGCACTGGCACATCGATTATTTTGAAGGCACATACCCGAATCGAAGAGGTCTGGTATTGTCTCGACGGTCTGCGTCGCGAGCACACTTGGGCACAGTGCATCAGAAAAAGTGTGGGCGCCTCCATTCCACTTATCGGATTTGGCGCAACCGACTGCGAGTGCGAGGCTCATCTTTACTTCTTCGAGAAACGACCCTCTCGGGGTCGATTTCGGTGAATGCTAGGGAAGGGTCTTAGCAGTGCCTCTTGTTCGCGCCGTAGAACGTAACCTCGCCATCGACAACAACGGCTACGAACTTATTGCGCTCTACATCTTTGAATTGCACCACCTGATGACTGCTCCGCGCCAGTTGCCCCCAGCGGTCCGGCTTCGCGATTCTGCTCGATCGCCTGGTATTCGTGACCTTCGACGCTGAATGCAATCGTCTTTAGGCGCTGGCTACTGGTGCGCCGCAACAGGTATAGACTTCCCCTCGACCCTCACGGATGTACTCGTCATTACGTGAGTAGCAATCGACGTTAGGAGCTCTGCCTCAACCATTGGTCTATGCCCTGCCTAGAACTTCAGCCCCAACGCCCTCGTGGTGAACTCAAGCAGCGGCGACATCTTTCGGCATGCCGAGGCGAACTCTCGCATCAGCTTGTCACAGCAGATCTGTTTCTCGGTAAGC
>CAZDYZ010000432.1:0-8747 GCA_964509525.1 uncultured Acidobacteriaceae bacterium | reverse complement strand
CATCTTTATCGATATGAGGTCTGTCTTGCGTCGTCTTATCCCTTTGAGTGCATGGAGGGAATGTCGAAATTGAAAATGCCCGCCATGCGATACGCCACCACCAGGGTTTCCGGTGATATCCGTAAGGTAACTACGGCGACGGATTACCTTTTCAGAGGTTGGCTTATCAATAGTGACTACGAGCCTGAACATGCGCCCGGACTTGAGATTTTCCTAGACAAAGAAAACGCGATGGATTGGTCGCATTTTGAATTGGAACTATGCGTACCGGTTCGGAAACTATCAAGGATGATGAGCTAACAAGAAATTTATCATGGCCGCCCTTCTGCGGACTGTTTCAGTTTCGCAAGCCGCATTCGGAAAAGAATGAAACCGCCACGCATTACCGGAATTGGTGGATTTAAGTCGAAAGGCGATCACAAATATTAGCGGCCTGGCATCAAGAACATCTCGGAATAAAGCTCGACCTTTTGAAGCCGCGGTCTTCAGGTAGCCGGAGGACACAGCCGAAGACAAATGCGCAACAGGAGGATGGGGATGAGCCTGCAAAGGCGCCAATTACTTCAAATCTTGTCGTATGCTTGCGGGGCCAGCTTCATTCAGCCCCTGAAAGAATTAGCCATGGCGGCACAGAACCCCGCTCAGGCAGCGAGTCCTGTTCCGCCTTCGAAGGAAGCTGCTAAACGTGAATCGGGAGCAACGAAAATGGAAAAAGTAGCCGGAATCGGAGGGTTGTTCTTCCGAGCTCATGATCCCAAAGCGTTGGGGAACTGGTACCAGCAACACTTGGGGATCGCGCTCACACCAACGAGCGAGGGCGGAACTGTTTGGCAGCAAGAGGCCGGACCGACTGCCTTCACTCCCTTTCCCGAAAAGACTGGCTATTTCGGGGATCCTAACAAGGTCTGGATGGTGAACTTTCGAGTGTATGACCTCGACAAAATGGTAGCCCAGCTACGAGCGGCAGAAATTGAGGTCAAAGACCCGGAATCTTATCCCAACATTGGGCGCTTCGCTCGTCTGCATGACCCTGAGGGAAATCCCATCGAATTGTGGCAACCTTCATAATTCGGCGCTCCACATTAGGTGCTTTCCAATGCAGGACTCTTGGCGGATGACGAGCCAAGGGCAAGTTGATTACGAGATTAGGGCAACTCCCGACCCTCGCATGTGTCAGGATCTAAGCTGCCGCCTTCACGGCACGCTCATATACCTTTACGTACTCACGTGCCGAATTGGGCCAGGAGTAATCCTGTACCATAGCGTTGCGCATCAGGGTCTGCCAAACACCTTGATTGTCATACACCTTCAGGGCTGCCCGCGATGTTTCCAGTAGTGCTTCCCCGCTGTACTCCCTGAACTTGAATCCTGTACCCTTCAACGTCTGAGGATCAAACTGCTCGACGGTGTCATCCAGTCCGCCGACTGCGCGGACCACAGGAATGGTGCCGTAGTGCAAGCTGTAGATCTGGTTCATGCCGCAAGGTTCGTAGTGCGACGGCATCAGAAACATGTCGCTACCCGCTTCAATCTTGTGTGCCAGGGGGTCGTCGTATGCGATTTTCACTGCAAACCTGTGCGGATACTGCTTGTTGAGCTGTCGAAACATGCCTTCGTATTCGGGTTCGCCAGTGCCGAGGACCACCATCATCAGGTTTTCACGTGCCAGACGGTCAGCAACTTGCTGAATAAGATCGAACCCTTTCTGTGGGACGAAACGCGATATCATCCCCATCACTGGTAAGCGCGTGTCTGCGGCCAAGCCAACCTGATTCAGCAGGTCGCGTTTGCATTCCGCCTTGCCACTGAGATCGTCAGGCGAGTAGTGTGCCGCAATATGCTGATCGGTTTCTGGGCTCCACTGACTGTAGTCCACACCGTTCAGAATGCCGGTCACCGTACCCGCACGCGCGCGCAGCACACCTTCGAGGCCAAAACCGTATTCCGCAGTCTGGATCTCCTGACTGTACCTGCGGCTGACGGTAGTAATGTAGTCGGACATCGTGATCGCACCCTTAAGGAAATTAACCTTGCCGTAAAATTCCATCTTCGACATGGTGAACAGATCCCAAGGCAAGGTGAGCAGCGGCAGGATTTCCGGAGGAAACAGTCCCTGGTATCCCAGGTTATGTATGGTGAACACGCAGGGGACACTCGCAAACGACGGATCCGCATCGTACAACGTCCTCCGCAGTATTGGAATGAGTGCTGTCTGCCAATCGTGGCAGTGAAAGACATCGGGGACGCCAAGGATCTTCGCGGACTCCAGGACTGCACGGCAGAACAAGGCGAAGCGCTCGGCATTGTCGTGATAGTCGCCCAGGGCGGTGCCGTAGAGGGCTTCGCGATCGAAGTACGGCGGGTAGTCAATGAAATAAAATTGCACTCCAGCGCGCACGCCTGCGTCGAGCACCGAACAGAAACGGTATCGGTCATCGAACGGTATCGTGATGCTGGGGATGACTTTACACGGATTCTCCAGCTTGGTCTGTTTGTAACGCGGAAGGTAGACGGTAACCTTGTGCCCCAGATGAGCGAGCGCGGGCGGCAGCGCACCGATGACATCTGCCAGCCCGCCAGTCTTGGAAAACGGCACGCACTCGGATGCCGCAAAGGCTATATGCATGAAACCTCCAGGAGCGGAGACACCTCCCCCGGCGACGACGAATTCTGTAGCGGACACTTCACTCGCAGGGTGAAAGAATTGGCGAAACAGATGAGTGTAATTGTCGAATCGAAAGAGGGTCAACGTGGCCAGTAGGGTGTCAAAGAGTTCTGCTGCCAGCAAGAGCAGTAAACGCAAACCAAAATTAGGGCAGCACTTTCTCACTGATAGCGACGCGGCGCGACGAATTGTTGACGCCACCGGCAACTTGTCCAGCCGCACGGTTCTTGAGATCGGCCCGGGGCGCGGCGCTATTACCGATTTGCTGATTCCGCGAGCGAAACGAGTCATCGGAATCGAACTCGATCGGGTGCTGGCGGCGCAGTTGCGCTTGCGTTATGCAACAAAACCAAACGTCGAGATTCTCGAATCCGACTTTGTGACGGCTGACTTTGACTCCATGCTTGGGCGCAAACCCGGCCCTTTACACGATCTTCGGCCCACCCAGCTCGAAACCGTGGACGTGGTAGGCAATTTACCGTATTACATCACCTCCGAGATTGTGCTGCGGATCTTGAACCTGCACCAGAACATCGAGCGCGCCGTGATCATGGTGCAGCGTGAGGTCGCCGATCGCATCGCGGCGGAGCCAGGCAGCCGCTCCTACGGGCTGCTTTCGGCTACTGCGCAGCTGTTTGCCCGAGTTGAAAAGCTGTTCACGATCCCGCCCGGAGCATTCTCGCCACCTCCCCTGGTGCACTCTAGCGTGTTGCGGCTCACTATGGCGCCACGCCTCGAGGATCTGCACGTAGGGGAGGAGCCGTTCATTGCTTTTCTCAAGCTCACCTTCGCCCAGAAACGCAAGACCCTATTGAACAACCTGCGTGGGTTGTATGCAGACGCGGTCGTTCGCGCGGCTTTGAAGTCGTCCGGATTACGCACCGATGTTCGCGCCGAGGACATGTCGCTGGAAAAAACTGCTGCTGTGTACCGCGCTTTACAGAAGGGGTAAACTTGTGTAGGTGAGAAATCTATAAAGAGCTGGGTGAAGCAGGGTCTCCAAGCGTGCAAACGAGGCGCTTCATCGGTTCAGAGCATGATCTCCGGGGTATGTTTCGGGCCTCGGAAATCTACCTCGGGTGAGGCCCCGATTCTGTCCTCCGCTGCACTGCAGGGGTGACGAAGCCCCGGTTTGAGCAAGGAATCTGAAGCGAGCCCAAGGAGAGAGACGACACCCCTCCCTGAACGCCCGCTCCACCCATGCCAAATGTAGTGCCAAACACTGAACCTGTAAGCATCGAAGGAGCCGAGAGTGCCAACCTCACTGCGTCAGCCGGCTGTTGCGGGGCGCTTCTATCCGGCCAATGCGCAGCACCTGCGGGCTGATGTGGAAACATACACTAAGACGTCTGTTACCGTTTCCGCCGAGTCCGAGACGAAGATTCAAGCCTTGGGGTGCGTTGTCCCTCACGCAGGATACGTTTACTCCGGACACGTCGCTGGGGCTGTCTATCGCCGTCTCAAGCTACCTCATCGCTATGTAATTCTTTGCCCCAACCATACCGGTATGGGTGATCCGCTTGCAATCATGAGCCAAGGGGCGTGGCACACGCCTTTGGGAGATGCATCCATCGATGCTCCACTGGCGGAGCAGTTGAAGTCTCGCCTGCAGCTGCTTTCCGAAGATCAGGTGGCACATCGGAACGAGCATGCCCTCGAAGTACAGCTTCCCTTTCTACAGGTGATGGCTAAGGGGTTTCGTTTTGTGCCGATTACGGTCGGAACGGACAATTTTGACGTGCTGAGTGCCCTGGGGTCTGTCATCGGCAGCGCTGTGGCCGAGACCGGTGAACCGATTCTGGTCATTGCTTCCAGCGATATGAACCACTATGAGAGCGAGAGCGTGACTCGAGTGAAGGACCGTCGCGCCATTGACCAACTACTTGCACTCGATCCACGTGGGTTATACGACGTGGTGCACAAGACCGGCATCAGCATGTGCGGATACGGTCCTGCTGTCGTTATGTTAACCGCGGCCTGCGGGTTGGGTGCAACGCGCGCTGAGCTGATTCGCTATGCAACCTCTGGCGATGTTTCGGGCGATCGCGACATGGTTGTTGGGTATGCGGGAATTGCCGTGTATTGAGCTCTGAATCAGCGCAATTGAATCAAGGGCAGCCGACAGCAGGCTGCCCTCGGCTTTAATGCTCTGTTTTAATCTTAATGATGTGATTGCCCATGGCCGTTGCTGGAATGTCCAACCGACGATCCAGACCCTACCGAACTTGTGCCATTGCCAGGCCACGCCGATGCGGAGTTGAAGCCTGACGACCGAGACGGAAAGCCCGGAGGGGCGAACACATGGCCATATTGCAGCGCCGAACTTGGGTTGGCCTGGTTCGCCGTGATGTTATATCTGGCGTTCGGCGAAACCAGGGCAGGTCTCGCTGCATTGGGACTTACGTTGCGACCTTCGATGACGCTAGCGAAATTCGGAGGGATGCGTCCCCCCTGAATGTATGCTGGCGATCCAACCGCCTTGCCAACCAGGATCGTCGGCTTGGGAGAAGTGTTGGCCGGCGATGCCGGAGCAGAAAGCGCTGTCCAACCTGCCGGTGGGTTTGTAACCACCGGAGTCGGTTGGAAGTTGTTCGCATACCACAGTCCGGAGTAATTACCAGGTACCCACGCCCATCCTATACCTCCGCTCAGAAAGGTCCACCAGCCATAGTGATAGGGCAGCCACCCCCATGGATAAGCTGATGCCCAGGTGTAGCCGAACCCCGGAACAAATCCCCACGCACCGTTGCTGTACGGGCTCCAATCGACCATGGAGTTGGCAAACCCATAGGGCTGCCAGACATATCCATAACTGGGGCTGTAGAAATATTCCCCGTAGTAATTAAGGTCCTGCAGACCATATCCTGTTCGGGGGCCCCCGTATCCGGCATTGTGAGCGTAGGCCGCCTCGTAAGCTTCCCGTTCCTTGTTCCAAGCATCCACCGGTAATGGTTCTGTGCCGTGCGCCACTTTGTATTCCGATGGGTGATTTGGATCCAAGGTCAGCGTCTCATTCTTCTTGACACTTACCGGCTGAGGCTGATTCTCGAGCTGGACGTCGCCCTTGAGGACAGCGAGCTGAAGTTGCTCGGGAGAAGCACTTATTCGCGCCACGGTGTCGCGCCGCACGAGGAAAGTCGTTCCGTCGGCGACCGCACGATAAACATCATCGCCCTTGGAGCGGATGTCAAAGAAGACGACCCCACGCACGACTTCAATTTCGTTCACCTTAACTCCGGTGTCGGTGATCGAGAGCTGGCGAAACTTCACTTCCGAATTTCCCGCCAGGCGCAGTGCGCTTTGATCCTCGAACTCGACCTCGGCCAATCCGTCGTTTCTGCTTACAATGCGCGTTCCTGCGACAATAGGTGTATTCAGGATGGCCCGGTCCAATCCCTGATCCGCATGCTCCATCTGGACCTGTCCATCGACGTAACTGAGACGAACAATGCGGACGTGCGATTCTGCCTGCGCGTCGACTGATCCTGCGATCAGTATGAACGCAGTTATTGTGGACAATGCAAACCCCACGTGCCTCGTCATAACGGTACTCCCTTGAGCTAACACACTGCCCCTTGAACCTTGAGCCTGAGAGATAGGGGTCGGCGGCCTCGGGGCATGGCTCGTCGAGGCCCTCTCTGGCACCTATTAGAACACTAGTTGGAGGTGAAGTTGTCGAAAATCGGAGGCAAATTTGTAAATTCAACGCGAGAAACCCATGCCAGATGCCCTCAGGCCGGTAAACCCGGCCGCCGGTTCATGGCTCAGCCGCGCGTTGATTTGCAGCTTCAGCAACACTGAGGGTCGCTAGCAGATGTTGCGCGCTCTGTCGGGTGATGTGCATCAAGTCGGGGTCGCTGGCAATCTTGCGCAGCATCGGCTCTATGGCGTTCAGCTCCTCCACTTGGTGGCCGGCTTGTAGATCTTCGAGTTCGCGCAGTAACTGGTTCATGCCCAACTTATCGAAACGGTACCGCCAAGCCAGTTTGCAGCCATAGTCGAGCGTAGTTGCAATCCCCAGAAACAGCTGCGTCAGCTGTTGAACGTCGGGATTCTGAGAGTAGTTATACGTGCTCGAACCCTGCACCTGGGCCGACTTGTACGCCAGCGTCTTTGCGCCGGTCTGTGCAATACGCTTGAGATGCGAATCGAAGTCTCCCTGAAAGTAATTCAGCTTCCTGGCCAGGTCAAAAACCTTCTTACGGTTTGCTTCCGACATCGTGAAGTCTTGCTGCACAGGATCGGTATCCCCGCTCTGCGACTGATTGGGTATACCGTCAAAATGCGTTTTGCCGTCGAACCGAACCTGAATGGAATAACTTTGCCAGGGTATTCCCACGTTCCACAGGAAGCTGAAGTACACGGACGCTGGCTCGGTCCCTGCGGGCACTGACATTGCAGCCTGTTGCGCCACAGCTGACAAGGAGAACAGGAGGCCGGCCAACGCAAGACGCATTTTCATCCCTGGAAAAATTCTATCCGATTTGTATCCAGTTCAGCATGCGTCCGTTTGCTGCCGGCGCAAAGTCCCGGCAGTGTGCAGATGGCAGATGGCAATGGCCAATGCGTCGGCTGCATCGGGAGGTTCTGGCGGCGCCGGCAACTCCAGCAGACGGGCCACCATTACCTGCACTTGCGACTTCTCGGCCTTGCCGTACCCCACAACTGCCGACTTGATAGACAGCGGCGAATAGGCAACTACGGCGAGACCGGCTTGTGCCGCCACCAGCATCGCCACCCCGCGCACATGTCCTAGCTTCAGTGCTGACTTGACGTTCACGGCGTAAAACACATCCTCGATGGCTACTTCTTCCGGGCAGTACGCATGAATTATCTGGGTGAGTGCTTCCGCAATCTTCTTCAGTCGGAGTTCCAGCGGGTCGCGCGATAAGAGCCGGATGGCACCGCTGCAGAGGTGACGCAGAGAACCCGTGCAGTCCTGCTCGACCACACCATAGCCCGTGTACTCACCGCCGCAATCGATCCCCAGGATCCGCATTGTCGCGAGTGTAGCAGGAGAAGTTCGCCGGTTGCTAATCGGTGATTACGGTCTGACTGGGCACCGAGTTTACGCTGTCGAGTTGAGTTCTGCTCTTGACTCCGCTCGCCCCTGCAGCTACTTTGCCAATGCATGCCCGAGAGCCGTATTGTCACCCTCACCACCGACTTTGGCCTCTGCGATCCTTTCGTGGGCATCATGCACGGCGTGGTACTCAAAATCAGTCCTGAAACCACTATCGTTGATATCTGTCATGAGGTGTCATCCCATAATGTCCTGGAAGGCCTATGGACGATCGCGCAGGCATATCGCTTCTTTCCGAGGCATACCGTACATGTCGTGGTTGTTGATCCCGGTGTGGGCAGCGCGCGCCGCCCGATCATTGTAGAAACGGATGACTACGTTTTCGCAGCGCCTGACAATGGCGTGCTCTCACTGGTGGAAGCATGGGAACCGAAGTTCAAAGTTCGCCATATTACGGCCGAGCGCTATTTTCTGCAGCCGGTAAGCCAGACCTTTCATGGTCGCGACATCTTCGCACCGATCGCGGGATGGCTGAGCAGGGGCGTCGCGGTGACGGAGTTTGGCCCGGAGATCTCTGATTATGTCCGGCTGCCCCTGCCTGAGGTAGAGCACCTCGGCGAGAATATCTTGCATGGCGTTGTGCTCAAAGTGGACAAGTTCGGCAACCTCATCACTAACGTCGGTCAACCTGATGCGCCATTGCTGTTCGTGGCATCACCTCCGAAGTTCAGGCTGTTGATTGCGGGGCAGACAATCAGGCGTTTGTGTCATTCGTACGCAGAAGGGGACGAGGGGCTCTTTGCGATCGTCGGCAGTTCGGGGTATCTGGAGATTTCGGGCAGGCAATCATCAGCTGCCGAAAAACTCGCAGCAGGGGTTGGGACGCCAATCGAAATTGTTGTTGAAGCGTAAGCTGGCGGCGTGCAACGAAGCAAGACTGTCATTCTGAACCCCCGCCACAGATTTCCACGATCTGCTGCAGGCGCACGTAAAACCTCGCCCTCGCTCGGGACAAACACAAAACGTGAGACGGTGTGGAGGTTGTTTACGGGTTCTTCG
>CAZDYZ010000431.1:0-2860 GCA_964509525.1 uncultured Acidobacteriaceae bacterium | reverse complement strand
ACATACGAGATCGCCGCATTCTCCGAACGCAGGAGCAAGCTCTTGTGGGCAAAAGTCTGGATGGCGCCTCCAGCTTTCTGGGCCTTAATCGTCATGGCTGCGCTCGCCGCGGAGAGCAGCAGAAGCGGAACCTTTTCCCATACCAGCCATCGGCCCTGCAATCTGGGCGCGTTCCCGCCTTGCGCCGCCGGGCGGGCAACGACTGGCGCCCCAATTCGGCCAAGGGGCCAGTAATCGAACAGCCAGAGCAGGAAAGGAAACGCGATGACCTGCGGTTTCGAGAGCAGGGCCAGCGCAAACGAGCCCGCCACCGTGGCATAGCGGAGGAGTCCGGGCCGGCGCGCGTACCAGACGTAGCCGTACAGAGCGAGCAGAAAAAACAGCGTGCTCAACACCGTCTTGCGCTCGGCTGCCCATGCCACGGACTCGACATTGATGGGATGGAGCGCGAACAAAGCGGCGACCATCAGGCTGCGCCAGCGGAATCCAGTTGCGCTTTGCAGGAGTAGAAAGAGGAGGACAACGTTGGAGACATGCAGCAAGACAGTTACATAATGGTGGCCGACGGGCTTCAGGCCGAACCATTGGCAGTCGAGAGCGTGTGAAAGCCAGGTCAGGGGATGCCAGTTCGCCTGCTCATTGGTGGTGAAGGCCCATTTCACTGTTGCCCAGGTCAGGCCCGCCCTCACTTGAGGGTTATTCGTGATGTATCCCGTGTCGTCATGGTCGACGAACCCGTTGTGAACGACGGGTTTGTAGAAGACAAGCACAACTGCGCTCAACAACAGACACAACAGTAGAGTGCGTTGCGCCGGCGACTGAAACAACTGGGAAGAGGTTTCCAGACGTTTCGGGGCGACGGCAAAAGAAGACGAACTCATGGATTCAACTATTCTGAAGCAGACACGAAGGTGGAGGAGAAAGAACCGCGAAGCGTTGGTTCCCTTGGTAACTGGCGGACGGCGATTGCCGCATGGTCAAGATTGTGCGATTCCAGTGACCGTGGTACCCCCATTGGCTGTGAAATGGCGCTATAATCGGGTTAGTTTGTCTCCCCCTCCAGCGTGTATCGATGGACAAAGCCCCCGCGGTTTTGATCGCAAACCAGAGAGTTCAGCGCGCAGCGCCCGCACCCCGCCTCAGGCTGCTGGCCGAACTGGAGCCTCGCCATCGTGTGTTCTTCCGCAATCTGGCGGACCTGCTCTGGCCGCGGCCAGTGCCGCAGATCGCTATCACCTCACGGCCTGCACCTTTCTGGGACGACGTTTTCGTCCCTTCCGGCGTCCGCTGGTCGGCGTTCATGGAGTCAATGCTGTGGCATGTGCTGCTAGTGATTTTGTTTGTATGGGGCCAATCCAGAGTGTGGACGCCGGTCAAACTTTTTCCGCAGCAAAATGCGGCCCACCGATCTATTACCTACTACCCACTTCGACAGTCCTTTCCGGCAGCTGAGAGCAGAGTGACGAGCACTGGAGCGAGGCCGCGAGCGAAGCATGCGTCGCTACGTCATCCGACACATCAAGCGGCACATCAATCGCCGATGGCGGTGACGCCGCAGGCAAAACCGAGCCTCGTCACACCACCTGACATCAAGGAGGCCGCGGCCAGACTGCCGAATCTCCCGGGCTCCCATGCGGTCACACCCATGGTGCCGTTCTCGGCCACCGCGGGCCCGCGGCGGAACGCGCTGGCGGGACCGTCGGTGGTGGTGGCCCCGCCTCCCCAGGTTGACAAAGACGCTGACCAAGCTACAGCTCGCCGGCTGGCACTGCCTCAAGCTTCTGTAGTTGCTCCTGCGCCCGAGCTTGGGGGGCCTCCCGCAGGACGCGCTGTGAAGGCGCCCAATACAGGTGGCTTGCGAGTGGTGCCGCCGCCTCCATCGGTTCAGAACGCAGGCAACTCGGCCGGGCGGTTGGGTTCGTTGTCCGGCGCGAGGCCAAATGTCGTACCGCCTCCCCCGCCGGTTCAGGGCGCGCGCAATGCTGCTGGAGATGCACGGCTGGGCTCGATGGCTGCTGCAGGTTCGCAAGTGGTGCCGCCGCCGCCTTCGGTTGCCGGAACCGGGCGCAGGGACTTGCTGTCACCAACGGGTTCGCAAGTGGTGCCGCCGCCGCCTTCGGTTGCTGGAACCGGGCACAGGGACTTGCTGTCCCCCACGGGTTCGCAAGTAGTACCGCCGCCTCCTTCAGTTCAGGGCGCAGGCGGTCCTGGAGGTGCGAGGTTGGGCTCGCTTTCCGGTGCGGGTTCGGAAGTGGTGCCGCCTCCTCCATCAGTTGAGAGTGCGGGCCACACTGGCGCGAGGGGACGCTTACCCTCGTTGTCCGGGGATGGTTCCGGAGATGGCTCGCCGATCGTGACGCCTCCTTCACCAGTGGAGGGTGCGAGCAACTCTGGCGCGAGAAAAATTTTGGAACCAATGGACCCCCTGCCGATGGACGCCTCTTCGGACTCACCGGCCAACAGCGAAAACCAACCTACCATCGAAGAGTTGCCGCTCGGTTTGCTTGGGGTGGTTTTTGCCGCGCCGGGCAGCTCCTTTTTTTCCAATTTCGAAGTCTTCGTCGCCAAGAGACGGGTCGGCAAGGACCAACTGCAACTCATAAAGCTGGTTTATGAATTTCTTCCCTATCAACGGCGGCTGTCTGAATATGATCTCAACAATTTGCCCCCGCGGGTAATCAAGCTGCGCGTAACACCAGATCCGAACTGTGACGAGTCATTGGGGCAGATAATGCAGGTTCACACCGACCCGACTCTTCCAGCCACAGAGTACCCAAAACTCCCAGCAGCGTTGCGTTCCTCCAACTTAAGCGCAGTGCTGCCCTGTTATCGCACCACCGCAGACGATTTTCTGAAGGCG
>CAZDYZ010000430.1:0-2723 GCA_964509525.1 uncultured Acidobacteriaceae bacterium | reverse complement strand
CCCCGCCGATCCCGCGGCCATCCGAGATTTCTTGGCCAAGAACGGCGTGGTCGGTTTACACCGCGCCAAAGGCAAGTCGCACCCGTACTCCCGGGTCCGTCGAAATTCCGCACAAAACATTGAGTGGACGCTGGAAACCAGCATGGACGTGGAACTGGTTGGCACCTGGGCGAACGCCGGGCACATCGTGGTGTACTTTACCCACAATAATCCCCGCGGAAAATATGACGCGTTCAACGCTGCCCTCCACGATACGAAACATGAGCCGACGGTCATCTCGTGCAGTTGGGGAGCCCCGGAAAAGCTGATCTCGCGCGTTCTGGCGGAAGAGATGGACCTGTTGTTTCAGGCGGCGGCTCTGATGGGGGTTACCATCGCCTGCTCATCCGGCGATGACGGAGACGGTTCGGCCGGCGCGGGCGAGCCGCAAGCTTACTTTCCGGCTAGCAGTCCCCACGTATTGGCCTGCGGTGGAACGATTCTCCGGTATGCGCCTGGCAAGAAGCCATCGGAAACGGTTTGGCGCGAGATCGTTGCCGGTCATCCTGCCGAAAGCGGTTACGGTAAGAGCTCTCTGTTTCACTCACCCGGTTGGCAATCGCGGATAGCTCAGGCAGGTCTAAAACACGGAAGGGTGGTTCCCGACGTCGCGGCCAAGGCCGACCGGGAGTTCGGCTACGACATCATCGTCGGCGGGGTTCATGTTCCGGGCTGCGGAACCAGCGCCGCCGCACCCTTGTGGGCAAGCCTAGCCGCCCTGCTTAACGAAAAAATGAGGACCACGGTGGGCTATCTGACTCCATTGCTTTATCTGAAGCAGTGCCGGAAGGGGATCAAGCCAGTCGGTCCGTCTAAAACGGGGTGGGCATCAGAAGTTGGCCTGGGTAGCCCGCTGGGGCGCGGGTTGCTGACGGCGCTAGGCTCGAAAGCAAGTCAAGCACAATAAAGCTGCCGCCCGATGTGCTCCCAGGCCTGGCTGACTTTCAGGATGTGCTGCGACCGCTGTAGGGGCGGTGTCGGGCGTCCCAAGATGCATAGCCGAATCGAGTTTAGCGCCTGGACGTTGGCGCGGATTCTTTGCTCGCGCAACCCTGAAACCGTCTGCGTCTGATGATCGCAAAGCAAGGTCCACAGAGGCTGCTCTGTCGACGACAAATGGGCTGTAGTACGGTTGCACAGGACCGGGCCAGCGGTCGAAAGCAGCGTGAGCAATTCTCGGGGAAAGGCTACTGTGAGTCGCTGGTCAAGAAGATAACCCGGGCTTCCGTCCGCCAGGCGTTCCCTGCCTTTGTTGCCCGAAGCTTGTACACAGAAGCGAATCGGTATCTTCCCCATCTCTCCTTCCAGGAGCACGAACTTTGCGGGACGGCTCAAGACTCGAACTCGAAACGGCTTCGGGCTGCCGATGGCACACATGAGGATGTCCAGCGCGGCGTACAGTGATCGTTCCGTAGCCGTAACTTCGACAAACTCTGGATTGCTCGCCTTGCTGAACCTTCGGCAAGCCTCAATGAACGCCTTGGGCGCCGGCAGAATCGCAAAATGCCCGTTTACGTGGAATTGTAGGCCGCGCTTCCGTGCCAGCAAAAGTGCGCTTTTCAGCGCGCCGGCCGGATGAGGATGTTCGCAAAGAACGTGGATCCCGCGCCGAATCAGCTGCGGGACCACTGGCCATGCCGCAGTGCTCATAGCGGCGCAGGCCAGTTCGATATCACCAGGGAGGACATCCGTCGAGCTGTACAGCGTAACGCCGTTTCGTTCGGCCACCTGCTGGGAACGAGTACTGCCTTGAGCGAGGATCCCGGCCAATTGATATTTGCGGGGCTCTCGCGCGATCGCCGTAATATAAGCCCGGCCGTAGTTGCTACCGCAGACCAGGACTCGCATTCGGCTCATTGCGCCCTTTTTCCAGCGTCACGCGTGTGCCCTCGAAGTTCTTCCAGGACCTGCTTGGCATGTTTGAGGTCATGGGTGTCGAAACCCTCCTGGAATTTGCCATGGACTTCGGCCAGCGACTGATGGGCGAGATCCACTTCCCCTCTTCGCGCCAACAGTGGACTCAGCCGGATGTGCGCCCTTAGTTCCAGCGACACTGCTTTTTGCTGACGTGCAATCGAAATCGCCTTATGCAGGCAGGCCTCGGCAGCGCTGTAGTCCGAATCGCTTCCCTCCGGGCTCGCGCACAGCAGCTCGCCCTTCCATCGCCAACAGTCGGCCTCGAAGGAGCGATCTCCCGTGCTGGCAATCACCGCCAGCGACTCTTCAATTGCCAACCGCGCTTCCTCATAAGACCCGCCCCGTGCGAGAACGCCAGCCAATACCTGCTGAAATTGCGGAATCACCAACTCGGCGCCGGACGCTCGCCAATCCGCAATTCCTTCCCGAATCAGCTCAATTCCCTCGCTGGCTTCTTTCTCCTGATTGTTCGCCCATCCCAGCATGATCTTTCCCATCTCCAGAAAGATGGCGATCCCATGCTCGGTACACAGTGCGACAGTCCGCTCAGCGAACTGCCGGGTGGTAGCTGCATCGTGTCTCCAATAGTGCAACATCGCCGCAAATGAGAGGGCGATGGACTGGCTGAAGGGGTGGTGCAAGGAGTCGGCCAGGGCTACGGCTTTAGTGCTCCTGGCAGCGGCCTGCTCAGGGTACCCAAGCATCCAAAGGTCCCATGCCGCGAATGCCAGACAGGCAACCGAAGGATCATAACCGCCATACACAAA
>CAZDYZ010000429.1:0-2382 GCA_964509525.1 uncultured Acidobacteriaceae bacterium | reverse complement strand
CAGCGAGGCCGCGCCCGCGAAAGCAAAGGCTGATTTGTCATCTCTGACTTCTATGCTGCAGGCGCGCTGGAAGGGTGGTCCTGCTGGTGAGAGCAAGCCCGCCCCCATCGCCCAGGGCCAGATTCGCCAGTTCCGCATAGTAAAGCTCGACGGGGCCGCGAAGAAGATCGAGTTGGAACTGGCCTAAAGGGTGGTAGTTCGAACTCGACCTTGCGGACAGGGTTGGCAAGGTTCCACGTATCGGGCACAGGCCGGTGTCCGATTGGGGATTGTGAGTGCAATCGCGATTCTGCAACAGCTTTTCGTTGGTTCATCGGTAGCCCATCAAGTAAACGCTTACATCGTCGGCGGCTCTTATCGGTCCGTGGCCGTTTTGTTGAACGTATCTTTCGTATTCCCGAACCCGTTGATTAGTGAAAAAAGGCCTCAATGCATCGTAATCCTGAATCACAACCAAGTCATATCCGCTCAATACGCGACAGTCATCTTCAATCGATGAACCGTGCATCGCCTGGTAAGCGATCGTGGCAGAGTCGGAGACCCGCGATGTCGAAAATTCTCTAGCGAGGATCAGCAGTGGGTCGTTCAACGTCGGGCTGTCTGTTGCAAGTACGATGCTCCTTGCATTGATTCGAGCCGCAATAGCTAAAACTGCGTTGCTTCTCGAAATGCTCTGTCGGTCGGGCCGAAGACGCATGGGTATACTGGCCGCGATCAGGGTGCAAATCGCTAGAAGTGCCGCCGCAGTCGCGAATCGTTGCGGCACCACGTTTTCGGTTCCGGACAGAAGTATCCCGACCAGAAAGGGCAGAGCAAGTACAGCTCCAAGTGCGAATCGCATTTCTCTATTCGGGGACGCAAATACAGTGATCGTGTAGCCGAGAATAATTAGAAGTGCCAGTAACTCAGGCCAATGCTGTGATAGTTGCCTTCTAATGAGACCTACTGTCAATCCGGCAATGACGAAAAGAAACGACACCAACACCCCGGGAGACTCTCGAACAGCATGGAGGAGAAACTGGGACAATGGGATGTAGTAGAAGTGAGCCGTCTCGCCAAAGGACGACTCCTTCGCAAGATTAAAAGCGGGTCTCCCCCATTGAACCAAGTGCAGAACGATTGGGGTGACACAGAAAGCTAATGCGATAGCTGCTGTCAATGCCCTCGTCAAACCACTGTTCCGAGCTTTTATGAAGAGCAAAACAGGTACGAGGAAAACTACGAAGTACAAGAAGCTTAACTTCGTTGCCACACCCAAGCAAAGGATCAATCCCCAAACTACGCCAGACAAAACACAACTGCGGATCGTGGAGCGATGCAATCTTGCCTCATAAGGAATCAATAGCAACGCCGCGAGAATTGTCCAAGCAAGTAAGCCGTCTGACAGGAACCCGGTTGCGTCTTTGTGCAAAGGTGATCCGGTAGGGTAGGGTCCGATGGACGCAAAAACACAAGCGCTGGCTGCGACAAGATAGCAGGGTTTCACTCCAATGCGCAGCTGTAGGTACAAGCAGGCTCCTGCGATCAGCGAAATCACAGCGCCCAGTGTGATGAAACAATCTCCGGTGGACCGCCAGGATCTCAGGGGACCCCAGGGTAAACCCAGGAGCGTCATCGCAGGGGTATGGGCACCAACCATCGCTGCCAGAACCCAATCCATGTCCCCTCTCCAGAAATTACGGCTAACCTGGACAGCCCTCATCATGTAATTGGCGTCGTCCCATTGGAAGACATAGGACTGATAACTGATAAAAGTGGGCGCCACGCACAACACAAAGGCTGCAATCGCAATCACCCATCTCAGCTTTTGCCGTGCAAAACCGCGGTCGTTGGTGGGGATATCGCTTGACTCAGACGTATCAACATAAGCATCGTCTAGGTCCTGCGAAACGTCTGCTGGGCCAGCCATTGCAAGACCATAAGAAATCGCCAAACCACCTTTCGGTGCGGTCTGTCACTGGTCGTTGTGACAAAGTAACGTACCTGCACTTCAGCTGTTTCCTGTTATCAGCTTTCCCGGTTGGCAGGCCTTGGCAGTCGGAACGTCTGGCAAAGAAGGCCAGAGGGTCAATTTTTACTGTAACAGGCGCTTATGCAAGTTTGCGTCGTTTGTTCTCCCCTCTGCCATTACGCTTAAGAACCCGTTATGTTTCCACGGTAGCGACCTCATCCGGCTGCATGGGCTTTGGGGCTTGCCATCCTGAAGGTCAAGCGGCTGGTGGCAAATTGTCCCCTGATTGCTTCGCAGGCTCCCTCCTTTGTTGTCACTTAGCAGGTTGACGAAGGTCACTGCGCCCAGGTACAGGAGTCACTGAGAATAAAGCCAGATTGTGCGTGGATACATGACGGCGAGCGCGCGACCGTCGCGGGGCATTGCCAGAC
>CAZDYZ010000428.1:0-3271 GCA_964509525.1 uncultured Acidobacteriaceae bacterium | reverse complement strand
GCGCTGAATCCGGTGATGCGCGTTGGCGACCAAATCGCCGAGGCCGTCCTGGCGCATGTTCCCGAGGACGGCTCGAAGCGTCGGAGTAAAGCCGATGCCTGGCCGCGCGCCGTCGAGGCCCTACGCACCGTCGCCATTGCCGATGCCGAGCGACGTGCGCGTGACTACCCCCATCAGCTTTCCGGTGGCCAGCGCCAGCGCGTGATGATTGCTATGGCTGTCGTAAACCGGCCTTCCCTGCTCATCGCCGACGAGCCTACCACAGCTTTAGACGTCACCATTCAGGCACAAGTGCTCGACCTGCTCAATGAACTGCGCACGAAATTTTCCCTGGCAATGCTGTTTATCTCCCACGATCTTGCCGTAGTGTCGCAGGTATCACACCGCATTGGAGTGATGTATGCGGGCAGCCTGATCGAAATGGGAGCAACGCAGGAGGTCTTCTGTCATCCTGCCCACCCCTACACGCGCGGCCTGTTACACTCTGTGCCGACGCTGCGCAGCGACCGCAGTCAACCACTTCAGATCATCGAGGGAACCGTGCCCGCCATCACTGCACTGCCACCAGGTTGTGCTTTCGAACCACGTTGTCCGTCGCGGATCGCAACCTGTTCCGCAGCACTTCCGCCACTTGTGGAAATCGCTCCTGGCCATCTGGCACGTTGTCCCGTCACATCAGCGGAGGCCCGCTGAACGATGCGCGTGCTTCTCCTCAGCGACATCCATGCCAATCTCGAAGCGATGGAAGCCTGTCTAGAGGTCGCTCCGCCTCACGATGTTGTCATCAACTTGGGAGATGTTGTCGGCTATAATGCATCGCCCAACGAAGTCTGCGAGCGCGTGCGCGCAATGGGCGGGACGATCGTGCGCGGCAATCATGATCGTGCATGCTCCGGGCTAACCGACGTCTCGGAATTCAACATGGTGGCTGCAATGTCCGCGCGCTGGACGCAGAGCACACTGCTGCATGAAAATCTGGAATGGTTACGCGAGTTACCCCAGGGCCCACAGTTCCGCAGCGAGCTGCCAGGAATCGAATTCGTGCATGGCTCACCGCGCGATGAAGACGAGTATCTACTGAATGCGTCGACTGCGATGGCGAATTTTCGGATGTCCGGTCATGCTGACAGGATTTTCTTTGGCCACACTCATTTGCAGTCAGGATTCGCTTTCGAGAATGGGCACATACGCACCTTTACGCCGGTCTACACCGAGGAAGACGTTGCGGAATTCACTATTCCGCTCGCACGGGGTGAGCGGTATCTCATGAATCCTGGTTCGGTTGGTCAGCCTCGCGACGGTGACTGGCGAGCAGCCTTCGCCCTCTATGAACGTTATGGAGATGGAGAGGGGGCGGTAACGTTCTATCGGGTTCCTTACAACGTTGGCGAGACGCAGCGGCGAATCATTGCTGCTAACCTTCCCGAACGATTAGCCGCCAGGTTAAAGGTAGGACGCTAGCCGCTCTGGCAGGGCTCTCCCCTTAGCCTGTCGGAAAGGCCTGGAGCGACAAGAACTACGAAACCTGTGGGGCAGCGGCGAGGGCCACACACTCGAAGCCGGAGTTAAACTGTACCCATGCCGGCTCGTCCATTTGCGCAGAAATCCCTGTTTCGCTCGGAACAACTTGATGACGGCCACATCGATACTTCCCCGGACGGTTACCTTGTGGCCTATATTGACGGCGGCTCCCGTGGAAATCCCGGTCCCGCCGGATACGGCGTTGTTTTCAAAGATGAAGTTGGCCACCCGATCGCCGAACTCAGTGAGTTTCTCGGTCGCCAAACCAACAACTATGCGGAGTATTCAGCGTTGCTGGCCACTCTCAACTACACGCTACGGCACGGGTTCAAAGCGTTAAGGGTCCTTAGTGATTCCGAGTTGCTGGTGAAGCAGATCAATGGCCAATACAAAGTGAGTAATCCCACGCTGAAGATCCTGCACACCCAGGCGATGAAGATGCGCGGTCAACTAGACTGCTTCGTGATCAAGCATGTGCGTCGCGAACATAATCGGGATGCCGACCGACTAGCCAACCTTGCCATGGACCGCGGCATTGCCAAGAAGGCACCGGTCATCACCGCAACAGACTTGCGGGGTGTGGCCTCTGACGTGCCTGATATCCAGGGGGTGGTACGTAACGGCGTCATCGTGTTCCTCGGTAATCCGTTACCCGAAGGAACAATGGTCAGGATTCATCCAGCCCAGCAACGCACCAAGCAATAGCGTCCCTCCGCAGACGCCGATTTTTGTAGGAGCGCCGCAGCAATCCAGACTCTGGTTCACCTCACCGGAGTGAGGCGTTCGGCTGACACGCATACGGAAAGGCTGGGCCTGAGGAATCGTTTCGGGTACGAGGTCTATCTCTCGGAGCATGGGGGGTGAACCTCGTGAGCCGCGGCGCTCGCTTGATATCTGGAATTATCCTCTTCACAGTTGCCTACCGTTCAGTGCGATGGGCAGTTTCTGCTCACCTCGTTGATAGACCGCAGCTCGGGCTACATGGATAGCCACTCGCAGAATTTTTCCGCGCCGAACCCTGAGATGCAGATGTGATTGTAATGTTCTCGCTTATCCGTATGGGGAGGTACTCCCGGATCTTTTGTTATGGGTGATGTGTCTCACCGTACCGGTTGCAGCAGTCTTAATTCGGCTGGGTTTTCTTTTGCATGGCTGCTAGGACTACCAGCCGGGCCTTTAGCCTTATCTATATTGAAGCAGCGATCCCACTGCCGCCGCGACATGATGACGTGATACAGATCAGTTGCTGGTGGCCCGGAATCTCAAGGAATCCACACGACACCGCGAGGGAAAACCGCGACGTGGCGTCCTGCAGCTACAATGAAGTTTCTTCCCTAACCCCTTGCAGGTAGTAAAGGAGCACACCCTTGATCGCTCGTTACACACGGCCCGAGATGGGACGTATCTGGAGTGATGAAAACAAGTTCCACACATGGCTTGCCGTGGAGATCGCTGCCACCGAAACCCTCACCGAGGCCGGAATTGTCCCGCAATCTGCCGCTAAAGCCATCCGTGAAAACAGTGGCATTGATGTTGCTCGCATCGGCCAAATCGAAGCCGAAGTGAAGCATGATGTCATCGCCTTTACCACCTCAATAGCGGAGAAGGTTGGGCCTGAATCACGCTGGTTGCACTATGGGCTCACGTCGAATGACGTGGTCGATACTGCGCAGGCGCTGCTGGTCCGGCAGGCGTCGTACGTCATCCGTGACGACCTGGCGAAGCTAGCGGAAACCCTGGAGCGTCGAGC
>CAZDYZ010000427.1:0-3086 GCA_964509525.1 uncultured Acidobacteriaceae bacterium | reverse complement strand
GGTGAGGGTGAGCTTTTTGTGGAACTCGTCGGCGGAGTTGACCGCGTCCTGGCCAGTCATGGAGTCGGCGACGAAAAGGATCTCCTGCGGATTCAGGATCCTCTTCAGCGACTGCATTTCGTCCATCAACTGCTCGTCAATGTGCAGTCGGCCGGCTGTGTCGACGATGAGCACGTCGCAGCCATCGCTGATGGCTTCACGGCGCGCTTCCTTCGCCAGCCGTTCGACGGTTGCCGTATTAGACTCTTCGACGTTGCCCTCGTAGAGAAATGCCTGAATGCCATTGGCGACAACCTTGAGCTGCTCCCTTGCAGCAGGACGATAAACATCTACCGATACCAACATCGGTCGGTGACCGCCCTGCTTGAGCCAATACGCCAGCTTGCCCGAGGTGGTGGTTTTGCCAGAACCTTGAAGGCCGGCCATGAGCACGACCGTCGGCGGCTGGGAAGCAAACTTCAACTTCGCAGTGTCTTTGCCGAGGATGTTGATCAGCTCGTCACGAACAATCTTGACTACCTGCTCTGCGGGCGATAGTGCTGTCATTACCTCCTGGCCGAGCGCTTTCTCACGGATGTGCTCAATAAGATCTTTAACTACTCTAAAGTTGACGTCAGCTTCGAGCAGCGCCATGCGGATTTCCTTCAGCGCTTCGCCGACGTTCTCTTCCGTGAGCGTGCCTTGTCCGCGCAGGTTCTTGAAGACGCGCTGCAGTTTGTCTGTCAGGTTCTCAAACACTGTCGTGAGTCCAATGCTGGGGATAAAGCAGCGGAGCAGTGGAATTTCCACTGCCAAATGTCAGCATAACACGCACGGGGGACGACCGTCGCCGCTAGCGCGGCGCCTCGGTGGGCGCGATGCGGTAGACATCCGCGGCCGCAATCACCGTGTTGCAGTGGATCGCAACTGTGTCCTCGACCCGATTGGCGTAGCCTCCGGCGTAGGTGACCATCACTGGAATATCGCGGGCCCGGGCGGCGCGAAAAACAAGTTCGTCCCGGCGCTTTAGTCCTTCCATGGTTAGGTTCAGCCCACCCAGCTGGTCCTCGCAGAACGGATCGGCACCAGCCACATAGCAGATGAGCTCAGGATCGAACCGGCGCAGGCCGGAACTCAGAGCGTTGTCCAGCCAGGCAAGGTATTCGGGATCGCCGCACCCATCGGGCAGGTCGACGTCAATTGAGGACGGCGGCTTGATGAACGGGTAGTTGTTTGCCTGGTGCAGTGAGATGGTGAACACGTCGTTGCTGGAGCCTTCACTTATGGCCGTGTCTTGGAGAGCGCCCAGCGCCGCGGCTGACCCGGATGGCAGCTTATTCGGTTTATCCTGCACACTGCCGAAGATGAAGGCTGTGCCGTTACCCTGGTGCACATCGCAGTCCACCGTCATTGCGCGACCGATAACCCCTCGTTTCTGCAACGCGCGGATGGCCACAGCGAAATCGTGAATCATGCAAAAACCTTCGCCATGTTCGGGAAATGCGTGGTGAAAGCCCCCACCCACATTGATGCAGATGCTATCCCTCAGTGCGATCTCCGCCGCGAGAATCGAGCCGCCAGCGTGGAGCATGAATGCGTCTACCACCTGCGGCGAGTACGGAATTTCCATTTCCAGTTCTTCGCGAGCGGTAAGCCCGCCTTCCATCAACTTGCTGACGTATAGCGGCGAGTGTACCAGCAGAACATCGGCTTCAGTCGCGGGCTGAGGAACGATGAAATCACCTTCATCTGCGACGTGCTGCTGAAGAAGCAACTCACGAATCAGGCGATACTTGTCGGCGCGAAAAATGTGTGAGCCGATGGGCAGGAAGTACTTCTCGCTATACACCAGTTTAAAGGGAAGCATGGGCCGAGTTTCCAGGCATACAGACAGCACGCCTGAAAACTAGATTCTAGACCCGACAGGCGATACTGCGACAAGAGGTTTTGCAGCCCTTTGGTGACAGGGATTCATGCTCTTTCTACCCCGTTTGGTGATGGGGGTTCCGGCCTTAACGTTGGACAAGATCGCAAAGAACTGCGAAACGACTGTGGTTCGGGCAGTTTTTGCTTTACGCTACGATGCAAGATAGAGCAGACTCCTGGCATCACCTTCAAAGGAGGCTGTAACTATGAAGCAAGCCGTGCGACTAACATTAGGGTTTTTGTGCCTTTCGGTGCTGCTGCTGACCACGTCAGTTGCGCAGGACCAGTACACAGAAGGTCCAGTTAGCCGTGTCACCCTGGTACATATCCTGCCCGGACACTTCAACGCGTTCATGGATGACCTGAAAACCAACATCAAGCCGATCTGGGACTCCGAGAAGAGTGCCGGACTTATCGAGAGCTATAGCATTTTCCTGAACCAGACGAAATCGGGCATCGATGACTGGGACATTGGTTTTGTGCTGACCTACAAGAACTTCGCTGCACTCGACGGCCTGGGAATGAAAATCTTGGAACTGCGCATGAAGCAATACGGCGACAAGAGCAAAGAGCAGCAGGTGATCAACAAGCGTGTCGAGAACGCGGTGGGGGTGTCCAGCAATCTAATAAGGGACATCACGTTGAAATAACTGCCCCGCTAGAGAACCCGAATTGTTAAGGCGGCGCTTTCCGTGGTAGCGTCGCCTTTTCGTTTAAGATGACGCCAGATGGCACCAGCCGCTCAACTTGTGCCGCTCCGACGCGTCGCCAGCTTCAATGTGCTAGCGACCTCGGGAGTTGTGCTCGTGACGATGATTGTGGCCTGCGCGCTGTTGGCACCCTGGATAGCTCCGCAAGATCCAGCGCGCATTGACTTACCCATCCGCCTCATGGGCCCATCACCCTCGCACTGGTTCGGTACCGATGAACTGGGTCGTGACATCCTCTCCCGCATTATTTACGGCGCTCGTATCTCGATGTTAGTCGGCAGCTGCGTGGTCGCAGTCTCGCTCACCCTGGGAATGATCTTTGGCTCCATAGCGGGTTATTACGGCGGCGTCACGGATCGCGTACTCAATGTGCTGGTGATGAACGCGTTTATGTCGTTCCCCGGAATCCTGCTGGCCATCGCATTCGTGGCCTTTCTTGGGCCAGGCATCTTCAACCTCATCTTCGCGCTG
>CAZDYZ010000426.1:0-1673 GCA_964509525.1 uncultured Acidobacteriaceae bacterium | reverse complement strand
ATTACCGACGTCGATCCTTGCACCTACTGCACCAGCGCCACACGCAATCAGCGGCTGGTGTGTGTGGTGGAGGAGCCCACCAACATCGCTGCCATAGAAAAGACGCGCCATTATAACGGGGTGTATCACGTCCTCCACGGTGCGCTGTCGCCACTGCATGGCGTGGGGCCGGAGCAGTTACGGATATCCAACCTCACACGGCGCGTTGAATCGGGTAGCGTCGACGAGCTCATCATCGCGACCAAACCCACGGTGGAAGGTGAGGCCACCGCGACCTATCTTTCTCACCTGCTCAAGCCTTCACAGGTCAAGGTGACGCGCATCGCCACGGGAGTACCCGTCGGCAGCGACATTGAGTACGCCGACGAGGTAACGATGCAAAAGGCATTAGAGGGAAGAAGAGAGCTGTAGGGAGAGGACCTATTATCGCGGACAAGTCGAGAGACCGTGATAAAAATGGTGCAGCTAAGTCTGTCCAAAAAGGATGCGTCCGTTTCACGTTAGTACCGGCTGCGCGGGCAGAAATTTTGGCACAAGCGTTCACCCGCCATAAATAGAATTGCTACGAAAGGCGGCAACCCCACAGCAACAGTATTGGGACCCTGAATTCGCTGCACTGACTTGTGGAGGACTTCTGCCTAACAAGATTCAGCTTTGCCGAGAATTCCACAGACTTCCCCTTATACTCCGCTGCATTTCCCTGATAAAATCAGTAAAATCCAATCCCCGGAGATGCAATGCAAGCAATCCTTGCGCTGGAAGATGGACGGATCTTCCATGGCAAAGGCTACGGCGCAAAAGGCGAATGTTACGGGGAAGTAGTTTTTAACACCTCCATCACCGGCTATCAGGAGATCTTCACCGATCCCTCATATGCTGGACAAATTGTAGTTCTTACCAATCCCGAGATCGGCAACTACGGCACCAACTCCGCGGACAGTGAGGCTACCCGCCCGTACATCGAGGGACTGATCGTGCGCGAGTTTTCGCGTGTGAGCTCCAACTGGCGCTCGCAGGAGGTTGCCGAGGAGTATCTGGAGCGCTACAAGATTCCCGTTCTAGCTGAGATTGATACCCGGGCCCTGGTGCGGCACCTGCGAACCAACGGTGTCATGCGTGGGGTCGTCTCGACCCTTGATTTCGATGTGGAGAAGCTGGTCGCCAAGGCGTGCTCCATACCCAAGATGGACGGCACTGATCTGGCGAAGGAAGTAAGCACGCGACACGTATACGAGTGGGATGAAGGGGTACGCTCTCATGAGCCGACGGAAGTAGTGGGCGTAAAGGACGCGGTGCCGAGGCATCATGTGGTTGCTTACGATTATGGTATCAAGCACAACATTCTGCGTCGCCTGGTGGGTGAGTGCTGCCGCGTAACCGTCGTGCCTGCCACAACCAGCGCTGAAGATGTCCTTGCGCTCAAGCCCGATGGCGTCTTTCTCTCGAACGGTCCCGGCGACCCCGAGCCGGTGCAATATGCACAGGAAAGTATCCGCAGTCTCATGGGCCGCGTGCCCATCTTTGGCATCTGTCTCGGTCATCAGTTAATCGGGCTGGCGCTGGGTGGCAAAACATACAAGCTGAAGTTCGGACACCACGGCGGCAATCATCCGGTGAAGCAGGTGGCGACTGGCAAGATCGAAATTACAGCACACAATCACAACTTCGCGGTC
>CAZDYZ010000425.1:0-3164 GCA_964509525.1 uncultured Acidobacteriaceae bacterium | reverse complement strand
TACGGCAACCTCGTGCCGCGTGACATCGCAACCCGTGCCATTCACAAGGTAGTTTACGAACACCATCTTGGCATTGATGGCCAGCCTATGGTCTACCTCGACTTGACGCATATCGATCGCGCCACGCTCGACCGTAAGCTTGAGGGCATTCTCGAAATCTACGAAAAATTCGTCGGCGACGACCCTCGCGATGTTCCCATGAAGATCTTTCCCGGGATGCATTACACCATGGGCGGGCTTTGGGTTGATTTCCAGCAGAGCACCCATATCGCAGGACTCTACGCGGCGGGCGAGTGCGAGTATCAATACCACGGCGCAAATCGCCTGGGCGCAAATTCCCTGGTGTCGTGCATCTACGGCGGATTCGTCGCCGGTCCGGAAGCAGTGCAGTACGCCCGCAACCTGCTGAAATCCACGGCAGCCGTGGGTAACGGCGCGTTCGATTCCGAACGCAAGCGCCAGGAAGGAATCAACCAGCAGCTGATGAACAGTGACGGAACAGAAAATCCGTTCCTCCTATGGCGCGAGCTGGGCGAGATCATGACGAAGAATTGCACTGTCATCCGCTATAACCAGAATCTGCAGGAAACCGACGCCAAGCTGGTGGAATTGCTGGGGCGGTACAGCCGCGTGAACCTGAGCGACCGCTCGCTGTGGGCTAACACCTCATTCGTCTTTGCCCGGCAGCTGTATAACATGCTGCAATTGGCACGCGTGATCGCCCAGGGTGCAGCCTTGCGCAACGAGTCACGCGGGGCGCATTACAAGCCGGAGTTTGCGGAGCGCGACGACACCAACTGGATGAAGACAACCAAGGCGTTCTTCGCGGCTGACGCCGACGAGCCGCGCTTCGAGTTCGAGCAGGTGGATACTTCGCTGATCAAGCCGCGCCCTCGACGTTACGACGCGGCAACGTAGAAAAGTGTCGCCAGGTGCTCTCTGCCTTGAGTACTCGGCCCGGATATTGAGTCATGGGGCGGTGTTTGGGTGCCAACACCAATAAAGAAAACATAAATGGCGAATTCTAAAACCCTGATCATCAAAGTCAAACGGCAGCAGTCTCCCGAGTCCCAACCTCGCTGGGAAGAGTTCGAACTGTCGTATCGACCGGGCATGAACGTTACTTCTGCGTTGATGGACATTGCCGCCAGTCCAGTGACGCGCGAGGGAAAGCCCACAACCCCGATCACCTACGATTCCAACTGCCTGGAAGAGGTCTGCGGCTCTTGTGCCATGATCATCAACGGTAAGGCGAAGATGGCGTGCTCCGCTCTGATACACCAATTCAAGCAGCCCATCACGCTGGAGCCGCTGTCCAAGTTCCCCATTGTTCGCGACCTCTCCGTCGACCGAAGCGTGCTTTTTGAGAACCTGAAGGGTGTGAAAGCGTGGGTGCCCGTGGATGGAACCTATGATCTAGGTCCCGGGCCGCGGCAATCCGCAGAAATGCAGGAGGAAGCTTACCCCCTGTCACGCTGCATCTCCTGCTGCTGCTGCATGGAAGCCTGCCCCCAATTCAACGAGAGGACCGGATTCGTTGGTGCCGCGACGATCTCCCAAGTGCGATTGTTCAACACTCACCCCACCGGTAAGGCCCTGAAGGTCCAACGCCTGCAGGCTCTCATGGGAGATGGCGGAATCCAGGAATGCGGCTACGCGCAGAATTGCGTCGAGGTGTGCCCCAAGGAAATCCCTTTGACCAAATCCATCGCTGACATCGGCGGCCAGGTCATGTGGCAGGCGTTCAAGGATTTCTTCCGGACGTAGCGATAGGCCGCTTCTTGGCCCTTCAAAGCGGGGCGTGAAAAGGAATCCTAAAGAAGACGTGATCTCGTTCGTACATTAGAGTAGAGCGAGCGCCATGAAGGAATAGCGTGGAGCTCGAAGCCAAGGCAGTCCTCGAAATCCTGAGGCAGAAAGGTGTCACTGCTCTGTATCACGCAAATACAGTGCAGACCGCCTGCACCTTCCTGCAGCAAGGTTTCTTAATGGCCCGTGGTGTTGTGGAGGAGCGAGGCCTGGTTCAAACCCCCCAACAATCGGACGAATCAGACAGGAAGCACGGCATTTGGTATGACGTTTTTGTCGATGCGTTTGATATCCACCAAAAATTGCGGAGGGTAAACGCTTACGGCCCTGTCCTGTTCGTTCTTGATGTTGAATTACTTTCAAGAGCCTCGATGGCATCCATTTGGATTACGAAGTCAAATCCAGCAAGTTGGGATAAGAAAGCTCTGTCGAACAGATATTTTTCTACGATTGAAGAGTTTCGGCAGCAGTACAGGAAGCATGAACCGGAACAACAATTTATGTTGCGTCACAGCGGTGGATTACTTAGGCTGGCTCCGCATCTCCTGAAAATCGTGGTGGACGATCCTGAGGTCAGGGTAAACGAGGTAGACACTTATAGCCAAGCGCTCGGCGCCTTCAAGGCTTCAGCTAGAGGGGGAGGATTAGGTGGTGTTGTAATGGAGCGTCGCCAGTGCAAAGGCAAATGCCTGTGCAAAGAACAGTACAAAGCCATGAGCAAGAAAAAATTTAACCGCTTTTTCGAGCTTTGAGCGAAAATGCAATGGCGGTACAGCAGCTGACGAGTCTGCTTCAAAGGGGGGAATGTCTCCGGCCTGGAGACAAAATTCTGCACATGCCAGCGGCATCTCGGCCGGGCTCCATGATTTACAATCAGGGTTGCCGGTCCGTCGCACCCTGCTAACCTTCATGTCCATATTGCTCCGGGCAATCCTACTCGCCTTCTTGCTCTCCGTCTCTTCGGTTGCACAATCTGCCTCTTCTCCACCCAAACAGGCGGCGACGAGTTGGCAGGCAGTCCACACCTCCTCCCTCATTATTGACACCCACGCCGACACGCCCGGCCGCTTTGTGGACGAGAACTTCGATCTTACGCAGGACGCCGGCACCGGCTACCTGGATTTCAGCAAGATCAAGGCCGGTAACCTTGGCGCGGAGTTCTTCTCCATTTGGGTGAATCCCTGGACCTTCAAAGGACAGGAGATCAAGCGCGCTCTCGACATGATCGACTCGGTATACGAGCAGGCCCGTCTCCATCCCGACAAGATGATGATGGCATTCAGCACACAGGACATTCTTGCAGCCCATCGTCAGCACAAATTGGCGGCGCTGCTCGGAGTTGAAGGCGGGCATGA
>CAZDYZ010000424.1:0-4579 GCA_964509525.1 uncultured Acidobacteriaceae bacterium | reverse complement strand
ATGGTTTCGCGCATCAGCGTCATCGCCTCCGGCGTCTGCGCCGGCGGGGTGGTTGGTTCGAGTACTGAGTCAGGAATCGGCCCCAGCCAGACGACATCATCCGGCTTCCCGGTCCAGCCATCATCCGCCGCGGCCCTGGCCGCGAGGCCAGCGCGCCGCTCATCGCGGGCAATCGCATCCAGGCAGGCGTTCGTGGCCACGCGGTAGAGCCACGGGCGCAGCGGCGCGCCTTCCTTCAGGCTGTCGCGATACCGCCTGGCACGAAGCAACGTCTCCTGCACCGCGTCCTCGGCGTCCGGCAAGGAGCCGAGCATGCGGTAACAGTGGACCAGCAGCTCGCAGCGATGACGCTCGACATTGCTACCGAACTCGTTCATTGCGTACCTCCGTTCCAGCGACGCCGACGAATCGGCGTCGATCCTTACTTGTAATACCGGAGCGGGGTCAAAAACTCATCGCGCAGTAGCATTCCGAGTTTTCCCGAACGTCTAAGCACGCTGGTCATCACTAGATGCCACGGCAGCTTATATCATCGGAATGTGAGTTGTGAAGGAACACTTACACCGCCGATCAAAATATTTTTGGCTTGTTCTTGTTTCAGATTAAGTATTTCGTCTCGAAGGTTCGAACGAACAATTCTCGACCTTTCGCTCATTGGACTGCATGTCCCCTGGGAGGCCGCGCCAGTGCCTAGCCAGTTCGGCTCGGCCAAATCGTGTAACCCCCATTTGTCAAGCCATGGATCAGCCTCGGCCAGCGCGCCAGTTGCAGTTTCGATTCAGGTGGGGAAGTTCGCAGGGAGCGCCACATCTCAGCCGCCGCAAGCCATGAACTCCAACTGGAACGGCAACAAGTTACAGTCATAATCGAGAAGCAGCGCGGACTCAGGTGCCTTACTGAGCTGATCGAATAATTGGTCCAGTTTGAGTTCGGTGTTTCCATGTAACAACTGCATAAAACTGCGGCTCCTCGCGTACAAAGGTCACTCGGTTATGGCGACACATCACGTTGACTCAGACAGGTCGGCTGGCGGTGCCTCCTTTCCGACAACAGCGGGAAAGCGTTGAATCGGGCATCTGCGCAAGGGGCCACAAAAATCGGCTCAGTCTTCCCCTTTCTTGCGGCATCTGAAACGGATATATCTCAAGTGGTGGTCTCAAGTTCAAACTGCATGCTCGGTGAAACTCAGGCACCTCATTTTATTGACGGACTCTATGAAAAGCTGATTGAGGGAGGAGTCAGCTACTTCTTTCCCTCGGCAAAGTTCGAGTAGTACGGCCGCGTACACGGCTCCACTCAGGAACTAGTGACATTAGAAAATGACCACGTATCGGTAACCATCAATTGGTTCGGGGTGCGGTGTTCGCTGACTCGTAAGGAGCCCTTCTCGGATGCTGAGGTAAGGCTTGTAAGAAGCATTGGAGCGGTCTTAGGTGCGCGCTATCGAATGATCGCGGATGCAGATCGCATCGAGCAGCGATTCGAACTATTTCGGGGCCTGCCAGAGGACCGCTATGTGTCGGCGTACATCGATGTGGCACCTTATATCCAGCCGATATGGACGGGGCCAGATCGGGTCGAAGACGCAATTGAGGTGTTGCGCACGACTTCATTAAGCACCTACGAGAACCGGCGTATCTCGACCGGAGCGGTTCTCTTCGGAAAAATGCCGGACACGTGTCATGAACTGCCTGCCAAACCTCCCGGCGCGTTGCGCTACTCTCCGGGTTTGACGTCGATACGCAGTTTCTACCGGTTGTGCGACGGCCTTCAGACTCTCGCACTGGTGGACCAGAACGGTTTTCTTGCAGAGGTCGTCGATGTCGAGGAGTGGGCCCAGGCTTACAACGGCATCCCACTGCCGGTACCTAGCGCTGCACGATATCAAACCCATAGCCGGGCCACGTTGTGCGGTGGACATGTCTGCATGATCCTGACCCCCAACGGGGAGATGAAGATCATCGCCAATGGCGTGCAGATCTTCCGATTCTGGGATGGCCGATGGAGGCTCACGGACGCTGAGCGTAAATACCAACTTTGGACTGAGGCTGTGGAAAATTCTGAACTCGCGGAACGCCTGTTTGTTGCTGCGCTCAATCTCGCGGAAGAGCGGCGGCGGGCTGCTGGTGGTTCTTGATGATCCGCGTAGCGCGACAAAGCTGGTTTCAACTACTGATCTAGTGAAGCATTTGCCTGATCACGGCCAGAACCCAGTCGCTGGTACGAAGGACCAGCTGCATTACCTGCTGTACCAGAAGCGGGTGATCGATATCCCGGTTCCGGTTTTGGAAACGATCGCGCGTATCGATGGCGGAATTGTGCTGGATCATGATTCGAACCTATTAGCATTTGGTGCTATTCTGCCGTACCAGGATTTAACCGATCTTCATCCCGAAAATATCGAAGGCGGTCGCACGACAGCCGCAATCGCAGCCTCACGGTTTGGGAACGTTCTTGAGATCAGCGAAGATGGACTGATTTCATTTTTCCGAAGAGGTAAATGCGTTTGGGAGATCTAATGTCCAATCCCTGGTCCAAAGCATCGGACAGTGCTGTTGAGTCGGAATGAAATGGCTGATTCACGAAATCATCTTCCTCTTCAATATAGGCAAATGGACGACTTCCGGCGCATCGATCCGATGAGCCGCTTTGGTATGCACAGGTACACGGACACCACAACCTGGCCCTGGGGCTGGAGTTACCATGTCTTTGCCAGTAGTTCGATTACCAGCATGACTCCATGCTAGTTGATCTTTGTGATGAGCCCCTCATTGCGATTAAGCTGGCGATTCCGTTCCGGCCCTAACATCGTCCGCTAGCGTAATGATCACTTTTGATAGCGAACGACAAGTAAGCCAAAAATCGCTGACAGCAACGCACCGTGGACTTGAATGCGATGGCCTTGTCCGGCGCACCGCCACCGTTCAGGTAGCCATTAGAGTGAATTACCAAGCGACCCCGTTGAGCACGAACCTATCCCTAGTTCCAACCTCTCTGGAGTTGGCCCGTGGGTAAGGTGGCGAACTTCACTGAAGCGCGAGAGAGCTTTGATCAGGCTCATAAGGTTACGCTGGATTGTTCGAGTGCAGCCTGACAGCCGCTCAAGTCCGGGCTGCGGAACTCTTGTAGATCTTGGGCGCTATTGTTAAGGGGCGATGGCTCGTCACCGCCGCGATGTAGGAATGACAAACCAGCACGGCATTGCTCTCCGCAACTTGCACAGCATCGCCGCTAAACCTCCAGCCTCCAGCACCGAGCGCAATCGGCTCCAGACATCGCTGCCAACATCGTGTCGATGGCGAATTTGTCGGCCAAAAACTCCACATCGGTCCCGGTTAGAAGCATTGCCTCAATGCCTTTCCGCAACGGCTGGATCGTCCGTTTCACCAAAGTGGGCCCGCCCACGTCAGGACAGGCTTGGTAGAGCGCCACGGAGTGTCCAAGCGCTCTATCTTGACGTCCACGTACTCCTCCACCACTTGTTGATCATCTCGTCGAGCGGTTTGTGACGCGCGTGCGCACAGGCGGCCCCGGCCCTCTGAGATACCATATTCAGATGTCCTTCCAGCACAGCATATAGCAGCGACTGTTTCGGTCTGCATCCTTCAAACTGGGATGACGAGGGTGTGGCTCTGGAAAGCCTCGAAATGACAGAGCGGACTACAACTCCTTCACGGCCCGCTAAAAGCATAGAAACGAGCTGCCCTTTCCTGCCACTTCGGCACATTCAAGCCCACCACAAGCAGCCACAGGGTGAGAATCATTTCTGGAACTCCAGCCGAAACAACAAAGACAGGGAAGATCAGGGTTGCCAACGTCGGGCTCAGGAACAGTGAGAAGCTGTTGGTCAGATAGCTCAGGCCAGAGATGATGACCAATACGCCCAAGAATCTTGGGAAGAAACCCGACCGAAAGATCAAGTACCCGCGAAACAGCTCCTCAAATCCGAAAAACACCAGGCTGATGCCAAAACCATACTCGAACAACTGGGCCGACAGTAGCGTGAAAGCATTCAACTGCTGCGCGTCGAACACCTTTAGATAGCCCGCACCTCCCAAAACCAGCACCGGAGCGACGTGGAGCAAGGTGCTCATGGCTTCCACGGCGATCGACATGAGCGCGAAAAACGCCCCCATCAATGCGATGTTCCGGTTCACCACCCTCATCAGTACGTAGAAGATCATCGTGAGGGCAACCGCACACGCTAACCAAAGAACCTCCGCCGAAAATGCGACTCGCCACCGCGTCTCAAAAGTCATGATGTTGGCTGCTGTCGCGCTCGCGTCTCCCGACACGACGAGCTTGCCTCGCACGAACAACTCGACGAAGATGCCCGCGATGATGATGTACAAGTACAGCACTCCACCAATTCTTGCGTAGGCTCTTGGCGAGAACTCCGATGGGCCGGCGGTCATCGCGTCACCCTCCAGAAAGACAGTGTTGCCTCGACGAATCGTCATTGTACTCAACGCCCCAGAATCGCCGACCACTTGGCGTCGGTAAGCGGAAACTTGTGGGATGGATAGACCTCGGCAGGTCCTTCGGTAGTTGCTCAATAAGAATTGAAAGCGGCGGAGCA
>CAZDYZ010000423.1:0-3233 GCA_964509525.1 uncultured Acidobacteriaceae bacterium | reverse complement strand
CCACCGGCGAAATCAAAGGACACTACCTGAACGTTACCGCCGGAACGATGGAAGAGATGTACGAACGGGCTGACTTCGCCAAAGAACTGGGCAGCGTCATTGTGATGATCGATCTGACGGTCGGCTACACAGCGATCCAGTCCATGGCCAAGTGGGCGCGCCGGAGCGGGGTGATCCTGCACCTTCATCGCGCCGGTCATAGCACGTACACGCGGCAGAAGACGCACGGTGTGAACTTCCGCGTCATCTCCAAGTGGATGCGCCTGGCAGGAGTGGACCACATTCATGCCGGTACGGTGGTCGGCAAGCTGGAGGGTGATCCCAACTCGGTTCGCGGCTACTACAACACTCTGCGCGCCAACACATTGGAGGCGGATCCCTCTCAGGGCTTGTATTTCGCCCAGGACTGGGCTTCCATGCCAGCCGTCATGCCCGTCGCCTCGGGCGGTATCCACGCCGGCCAGATGCACCAGTTGCTGCACTATCTGGGCGAAGACGTCGTGCTGCAGTTCGGCGGCGGCACCATCGGTCACCCGGACGGCATCGCCCAAGGAGCGACGGCGAATCGTGTGGCGACGGAAGTCATGATCCAAGCCCGCAATGAAGGCCGCGACTACTTGAACGAAGGGCTGGAGATCCTGGCGAAGGCGGCACGTTGGTCACCCGAGCTGCGCACGGCGCTGGAAGTGTGGAAAGACATCAGCTTCGAGTTCGAGTCCACCGATGTGCCGGATGCGGTTCCCACGCTGACAGTTTGATGGCAAGTGCCGATGGGGTGGGAGTGGTCACGCCCTTCACGGAGCTGCTACACCCAGCTGGTCAACACTGCGGAACGGAGACAAACGATGCGAATTACGCAAGGTACTTTTTCTTATCTGCCAGACTTCACCGAAGAGGAGATCAAGGCCCAGGTGCGGTATTGCCTGTCGAACGGCTGGGCGTACTCTATCGAGCACACCGACGACCCTCACCCGCGCAACGTTTACTGGGAGATGTGGGGCCTGCCGAAGTTTGAGCTTTCCAACCTGGACGAAGCCATGTCTCAGCTCAAGGAGTGTTACGAGGCCTTTCCCGACCACTACATCAAAGTGAACGGTTATGACCGCACCAAAGGCCGGCAGACAACGATGTTGAGTTTCATCGTGTACCGGCCCAAGGAGGAACCTGGTTTCTACGTGGAGAGAACGGAGACCCAGGACCGCCGCATCCAGTACACGATCCGCCATAAGAACCAGCCGGTGGGCTAATCCTGACCACCGCCTGCACGTCGGAAACATCGCCCGCGAGAACGCCATGCAGAAAGTTGATAGGGATACGGTTGTTGACCCACGTCCGGCGCCCGAAATCGAGGACCACCTGGTGGACGTCGGTGCAGCCCATCGGGATTCCAATCTCGAGGAAATCCTCGATGACTTTGACGGCGAGTTGTTGGGTCTCAAGCCCATAAAGGAATACATCCGGCGGATCGCCTCGCTGCTCCTGGTAGCGCGCTTGCGCGAGAAGATGGAACTCGCCACTGACCGACCGACCTTACACATGTCGTTCAGCGGACATCCGGGCACCGGCAAAACCACAGTCGCGATGCGCACGGCGAAGATCCTGCACCATCTCGGCTACCTCCGGCGCGGCCACCTGGTGGTAGCTACCCGCGATGACCTGGTGGGTCAGTTCGTTGGCCACACCGCTCCCAAGACGAAGGAAGTCCTCAAGAAGGCGATGGGCGGGGTACTGTTTATCGATGAAGCGTACAGCCTCTACCGGCCCGAAAGCGAGCGCGATTATGGGCAGGAAGCCATTGAGATGTTGCTGCAGGCCATGGAAAACCAGCGCGAGGACCTGGTCGTCATCCTGGCGGGTTATCAGGACCGCATGAAGACGTTCTTTCAACACAATCCGGGCTTTCGCTCACGGGTGGCACACCACATCAGCTTTCCCGACTACACGCTGGAGGAGCTGACGGCCATCGCTGAGTTGATGCTGCACCAGCAGAACTATGCATTCGACGCCGAATCACGGCAGGCGTTTGTGGAGTATCTGGCGTTGCGGATCAAGCAGCCCCTCTTCGCCAATGCTCGCAGTGTGCGGAATGCCATTGACCGTATAAAGCTCCGCCAGGCCAGCCGCCTAGTCAGCCAAGGGGGCTGCGTCCCGAAAGAGGCGCTGGTACGCATCGCGACCAGTGACGTTCGTCAGAGCCGAGTGTTCCAAGGAGGCTCCGACGTTGAGCTTGAAAGCATGAATCCTGCGGCAGCGGGCCGTCCCGCAGGGAGGAAAGGTAATGACTAGAAGAAGACCGATCGTGCTTGGCATCGTGGGCGACAGTGCCGCGGGTAAAACCACCATAACGCGCGGTTTGACGGAACTGCTCGGCAAGGACCACGTCACCCACATCTGCGCCGACGATTATCACAAGTACGACCGTGTTGAGCGGAAGCGCCTTAACATCACGCCCTTGCACCCCGAGTGCAACTACCTGGACATTCTAGAGCTGCATCTGGAGCGGGCGCATTACGGCGAGCCGATGCTCAAGCCTGTCTACGACCACGCTACGGGTACGCTGGTGCGGCCCGAATACGTGGTACCGCGCGAATTTGTCATCGTGGAAGGATTGCTGGGCTTCCACAGCCAGGTCATGCGGCAGTTCTACGACGTCAAAGTATATCTTGACCCGCCTGAGGACTTGCGGCGGCAATGGAAGATCAAGCGAGACACGACAAAGCGGGGTTACACAACCGAGCAGGTGCTGGCCGAGTTGGAGAAGCGCGAGACCGACTCGCGCGACTTCATCCGCCCCCAACGCGAATTTGCCGACGTGGTGGTTCGCTTCTACCCACGGACAAGTAACGGCTCGGACCAGCCGGACAGCCATCTCAACGTCCATCTCGTCCTGAGGCCGACGATTCCCCATCCCGACCTGAGTTATCTGTTCGATCAGGACAAGAATGCGGCTTCCGGTGTCCGCCTGGTACTTGGGCGTGATGGTGGTCGGCCAGTGGATCACTGTGCCGCACCTCGCTGCCGTAGTTGGAATCACCGAATTGGTCGGCATGCAGCGGGCGCAGGTCGGGTAGGTGGCCCCAGATCGTGTCTTCCAACTCCTCAGCATGTCCACGGCTGACGTTACCGTCCACTTCGAGGAAATCCACGGGACGGCCGCCGTCGCGCCCTAGCACCAGGCGAACACCAGCTTCCGCACGCTTGTCCCGATCGAACAGATAGCTCAGATCCGGGTG
>CAZDYZ010000422.1:0-4646 GCA_964509525.1 uncultured Acidobacteriaceae bacterium | reverse complement strand
AAGGCCGAATTCCAAACGTTGAGAAATAATTGCCGGAGACAAACTCGCCGCCGAACGGCTCGGCCGCCGTATTGGCCCCGCCGCGACGCACGCTGAAGTCGAACTCATTCGCCTGGAACGCCGCCATCTCTTCAAACTGCGGGGTGTTATCGCGAAGATACTGATAGAGCGGATGAGAGAAGAGACCCCAGCCCTCGTCCTGAAATCCTCCCCAGACACAGCAATTGTCGTTGTCGCCAATGCGGTAGAGTTGTTCGGGCTTTACCACGGGCAGGGACTTCAACATCACGGCGTGCACAAGGGTAAAGATGGCGGTATTGGCACCGATACCCAGGGCGAGCATGACGACTGCTGTAAGCGTAAAGCCGGGAGACGTCACCAGTTGCCGGAAGGCGTAACGAAGGTCATGAAGAAGGACTTGCAAATTGCCACCTTTACTTGCATGTCTGCACACAATGCGCCGAAGCTGGATCATGCAAGTGTATGCAGGGCTGACAGATAGATGCGTGCCCTTTTTTGGACGTGATCTGCGGGTGTTCGTTTGCATGACCCTGCGTCCGGAAACGAACAGAGGGCAATCTCGTAAGCTGTGCGCCCAACATCGCGTCGAAGATATTCACACTCAGCCTCAAATTCGCGCGTTGACCGTTGCAAACTCGAACGGTTAGGATGAATCGGGTTCGTCCTCGGCAGGTGCTGAGCGCGCTCGCGGTCGTCCGCCCGCCGCGACGGGCTGTCCGGAAAGTCTTGGGCTGGTTTACACGGTTTTCTCGCTGCAATTACACTTACGGGTTTGCCCGCCGCGGCAGACGTCACGGCGCTACAGGAGAAATCGATGGCTTCGACTGAAGAACGGGTCAAACAGATCATCGTGGAGCAATTAGGCGTAGATGATGCGGAGGTGACGCCCAGCGCTTCCTTCGTGGACGATCTTGGGGCGGATTCGCTCGATACCGTCGAGCTGGTTATGGCTTTCGAAGAAGCCTTCGAGATCGAGATCCCTGACGAAGACGCGGAGAAGATCAGGACTGTGCAGGACGCCGTAACCTATATCGAGCAGCATGCGAAGGCCAAGAAGTAGAGCTCCGGTCTGATCCCGAGACCGCAAGTGTTTCTTCGCGGGGAAGGGCAGAGCGAAAGGAGATCGCTGACCTCATGGCATCCGTAGATGAGCGGGTAAAGCAGATCATCGTGGAGCAACTGGGCGTGGACGAGGCCGAGGCTACGCCTAACGCTTCGTTCGTCGACGACCTGGGCGCTGATTCGCTCGACACTGTCGAACTGGTCATGGCTTTCGAAGAAGCCTTCGAAATCGAGATTCCTGACGAAGACGCGGAGAAGATCCGTACCGTGAAGGACGCAGTGGATTACATTAACGCGCACGCGAAAGGATTGAAGTAGTTGCAGCGTCGCGTCGTCGTAACGGGAATAGGAACGATCTGCGCCGTCGGTAACAATGTGCCCGACACGTGGCAGGCGCTTCTGGCAGGCCAGAGCGGAGTGGAGCGCATTACCAGCTTCGACGCGTCGCAGTTCGCCTGCCAAATCGCCGCTGAAGTGAAGAACTTCGACCCGCTGCAATTTCTGGAAAAAAAGGAAGCGCGCAAGATGGCGCGCTTTATTCATCTGGCTATCGCCGCCGCAGACGAGGCGCTGCACATGGCCAACTACCGGATCGACAACGAGGACCTAGCAGAACGCACCGGGGTTAACATCGGCTCCGGTATTGGTGGGTTCGACATCATTGAACGCGAGCACTCCAACCTGCTGAACGGCGGTCCGCGCAAGATCTCACCCTTCTTCATTCCAGCTGCCATCGTCAATCTTGCTGCCGGACAAGTCAGCATCCGACACAATGCCAAGGGCCCGAACGAAGCCACTTGTACTGCCTGCACGACCAGCGCGCATTCTATTGGCGACGCCGCCCGTGTCATCAAGTATGGCGACGCCGACGTGATGATCGCTGGAGGTACCGAGGCTGCCATCACTCCCATGGGCGTTGGCGGATTTGGGGCCATGCGAGCACTGTCCACGCGCAACGATGACCCCCATCGTGCCAGCCGTCCGTGGGATAAAGACCGTGACGGCTTCGTCATCGGTGAAGGTGCGGGAATTCTTATCCTGGAGGAACTCGAGTTTGCCCGGAAGCGCGGAGCGAAGATTATCGCCGAAGTTGTTGGCTACGGTATGAGCGCCGACGCCAACCACATCACCCAGCCCGCGCCCGAGGGCGAGGGCGGCTACCGTGTCATGCGCAATGCCATACGCGACGCCAAAATCGAACCGGAACAGATCGGATACGTGAACGCTCATGGCACTTCAACCCCTCTGGGCGACGAACTGGAAGCTACAGCCATCAAACGTGCGTTCGGTGATTACGCGTACAAGCTTCTGGTGAGCTCAACCAAGTCCATGACCGGGCACCTGTTGGGCGGAGCTGGAGGATTGGAAGCGGCGGTCACGGTGTTAGCACTGCGCGACCAGATTGTGCCCCCGACCACCAATCTTGACAACCCCAGCGAGGGCTGCGATCTGAATTTTGTGCCCCACACCGCGCGCAAGGTCACGATGGACTATGCCATGTCGAATTCCTTCGGCTTCGGGGGAACCAATGGCTGCCTGGTGTTCAAGCGATGGAGTGAGTAAAACTGCAGGGTCTTTTTGACTGCGTGAGGGTGACAAGCTGAGTCCCGGGACCAGCTACTACCGACTGTTTTTTGGCGCCTCCACACTTCAATCCGGTTGCCCTCCGGATCAGTGATCCAGCCGAATTTCCCGTAGTCGTATTCTTCGACCTTGGGATCCACTTCGACGCCTCCCTCGCGCAGCGCCTTCAGCAGTTCGTGCAGATTTTCGACCCGGAAGTTCATCATGAAATTGGACTGGCTCAGCGCGAAGTATTGAGTCTCCTGCGGAAAGATCGCCCATACATTGCAGCCCGGAATCTCAGGATGGTCGGCATCTCGCCACATTGCATCTGAGCCGTCGGAAGCACTTTCAATGCCAAGGTGCTCGCGGTACCACTCGTACGATCCTTTGGGGTCTTTGGCTTTGAAGAAGATTCCGCCCAGTCGGATCACGCGTTTCACGCACCCCTCCCCGCGGACAACACCTGAAGCTGAGTCTGCATTACCTGGTAGCCGTTACTTTGCCAGGGAGGTTTTATTGCCCTGAGGAGCCCGCAGGAAAAAGCTTACCGCTTATACTATGCCTTCGTTCCCTGGTTCTTCAGCACTTGGATTGCGCGATTGAGCTGCTCATCAGGTTGATTGGCCTTCTGCCTCTCCTCCTGGGCTTCCTCCTGGGCATTCTCGTCATCGTCGGGAGCGATGAAGTCGTCGTTGGCGTCGGCAACCAGGATGTTGGGAGTAATCGCCGTGTCCTGAATCGCCTTACCAGATGGCGAATAGTACTTCGCTACCGACAGAATCAGTGCCGCGCCGTCAGGCATGTCAATGACCTTCTGAATGGAGCCGGAACCGAAGGTTTTGTCGCCGACAACATCACCGCGGGCGTTTTCCATGATCGAGGCAGCAACGATCTCAGCCGGTCCGGCGGTGCCGCGGTTAACCAGCACCACAAGCGGCAGGTTGGGTACAACTGCCTTCTGCGGGTCGGCGCTAAAAGTCTGCTTGGCAAACTTTTGTCCCTGCAAATAGGTAATGGTACCGTGGTTGAGGAAGAGATTTGCCGTGGCAACACCCTCCTCTTCCTGGCCTTCGCCGGAGTTGCGCAGATCAAGGATGATCTTCCTTGCCCCGTCTTTTTCCAGCGTCTTCAGCTTATTGGCGACCTCTTGGGAACGGCCCTTGGGAAAGTCGCCCACCTTGATGTAGCCAATGCCGTCTTCCATCATCTTGTCGGTGACCGGCGGATCGCTGACCATGGCTCGCGTGATTGCCGCTTTCAACGGCTGTACCCGCCTCGGACGCACCACGGAAACATTGACTACCGAGCCTGGCGGTCCGGCCAGCAGGCCGTCAATCTCTGCCAGCGACATTTCACGCGTGGACTTGCCTTCGATGGCCTCGATGATGTCGCCGCCAGCAATGTCGGACTTATCAGCGGGTCCTCCCGGAATCACCGAAATCACCGCAGCATAACCGTAACGCTTGGAGACCGCCGCGCCAATGCCAGCTTTACCCTCCTTGCGTTGCTTGTATTCCTTATATTCGGTGGGATCGAGGTAGCTGGAGTTGGCATCGAGCGATTCCAGCAGACCATGCAGGGCCCCGTTTGTCACCGCGGGAAGGTTTGGCTCCTCAACGTACTCGGTGCGAATACGCGACAATACCTCGCTGTAAACGCCGAGCTGCCGATAGGAACCGTCATCGTTGGTTTTGGCCTTGACGCCTAAACCGCCGGCCACGACAAACGAGGCAAGCAGAACGGAGACACCTAAAACGATAAGCTTGGTGGTCTTTGACATGTGTCTTTCACTGGTGGGAGGAAGTCCCGCAGGCTCCCTCCCATTTTATATTAGTTCGATGCCGGGTGGGCAGGAAGGTGGCAGGAAAATCCCGCACATCTTGGCCACATGCCACATTTCGGCTGGTTGTTGGACGGATACAAACGGCAAATCGTAAGCGGAGGGAGCACCCCCCTGACCGCGAGCCATTGGCGAGGTCAAAGCCGGCGATGATGGT
>CAZDYZ010000421.1:0-9797 GCA_964509525.1 uncultured Acidobacteriaceae bacterium | reverse complement strand
GCTCTCGCGCCGCTCCCACCACTCACGAATTGGACGATGCTATTCAATCAGTCCTTAAGGGCGAGAAACCCAGAGTGAGCACAGCAAGCGCAGTGGGCTGCTACATCTCGGACCTCGAATGATCGGTTCGCATCAGATACTCGTCGGCGGCGTGTTGAGCCTCGCTATAGCGTCGGTCGCAGGTATAGGAGGCATTGACGGACGCCCGACCGTTACCGCACGTTCGGCCCAGAACGAAGCGACCCCTCCAAGCAGCGAGCACCTAGTTACGTTCAATCGCGACATCGCGCCGATTGTTTATCAGTATTGCGCCTCCTGTCATAGGCCGGGCGAGGCTGGCCCGTTCCCGCTGCTTACCTACGAAGACGTCAAGAAGCATGGGCGGCAAATCGCTGCAGTAACGCAGACACGCTTTATGCCGCCGTGGCTGCCAGAACCGCAGCCTTTGAAGTTCGCCGATGAGCGCCGTCTGAGCGGCGAGCAGATCGCTCTCATTCAGAACTGGGTTGAGCAGGGTATGCTGCAGGGCAAACCGGCGGACTTGCCGCCACGGCCACATTTCGTCGAAGGGTGGCAGTTGAGCAAGCCTGACCTCATCGTTAAAGCAGCAAAGCCGTTCTTGCTTCCGGCCAGTGGGATCGACACCTACTGGAATTTCATTCTGCCCATCCCGATCAGCGAAAGCCGGTGGGTGAAGGCGGTTGAGATACGGCCCGGCGACAAACGCTTGGTGCATCACGCCAACATCCTGGTTGATCGCCTTGAGATGTCTCGTAAGCTCGAGAATGAGCCAGGCGCTGGTTTCGGCGGAATGGAAATTCGGATTGAATCGGAGTTATTTGATCCCGACAGCCATTTTCTTTTCTGGAAGCCTGGCACGATCCCCTACGTGGAGCCTGACGGCATGGCGCTTCGGCTGGATAAAGGCACTGACCTCGTGCTTAACACTCATCTTCAGCCGTCAGGTAAACCAGAGTTAATTCAGCCGAGCATAGGTATCTACTTCACCGACAAGCCCGCCACCGAGCATCCCATGCTACTGCAGCTGGAGGGCGACAGCCGGCTCGACATTCCCCCTGGCGACCAGAACTTCGTCGTGACCGATGACTTCACGCTCCCGGTTGACGTTGAGTTGTTGGCGATCTATCCGCATGCCCACTACCTGGGCAAGGACCTGCTCGCAACCGCGACACTGCCCGATGGGACCAGGCAGACGCTGATCCACATCAAACGCTGGGACTTGAACTGGCAAGCGGTTTACCGCTATGACCGGCCTGTGCCGCTACCGAAAGGCACAACTGTCTCGATGCGCTACATATACGACAACTCGGACGACAACACGGCCAACCCGAATCATCCGCCTAAGCGGGTGAAAGCGGGGAACCGCTCCAGCGATGAGATGTCTCACCTGTGGCTGCAGGTCTTGCCCAAGGACCTTTCGGACACTAAACGCGACCCTCGAATGGCACTTCAGGAAGCGCTGGCCAGGCACCGGGTGGAGCAGGATCCAAACGATTTTGAATGGCGTTACAATCTGGGGTCCATGCTGCAGGCGCGGGGCGATGTGCAGGGAGCTGAAGTGCAGTACCGAGCAGCATTGCTGCTGCGTCCTGGCGATGCCACCGTCAACAATGCCCTTGGTGGTGCGCTGCTCGCATCCGGTCAGGTGGACGAGGCGATCGTTCACTTGACGGCTGCGATGAAAGCCCGACCGGATTACTTTGATCCGCACTTCAACCTGGGGAACGCGTTAGCGTCGCAAGGCAATTACGGCGCAGCTGCGGAGCAGTTTCGCGATGCAGTCCGCCTGAACCCGCTGGACGCCGACGCGCAAGCCAGTCTGGGAAGTGCACTGGCGCAACTCGGTGAACTGCAGGAAGCGAAGGTACATTTCGAGAAAGCGTTGCAGCTTAACCCTGGCCATTCGCTGGCTCGTGAGAATCTCCAGACTGTTGAACAGATGATCACAGAACAACATCCGTAGTACCCGCAGCGTTAATTTTCGACAGCAACCGTGCGAAAGTGGTCCCTCATTGACTCGCGTCCTGTTTCTGCTGCAGCTGTTCTGCCAGTTTCAGCTCTCGTTCCGCATCATCCGTCTTGCCGAGGTCGCGGTAGCTCTGCCCCAGTAGATGGTGGGAGATCGGGTTGTTCGGATCCATCGCAACGGCACGCTGCAGGGCTCGCACTGCCAGCGCCGTTTCCCCCTTTTTCTCCAGGATCTTGCCCATCAGTATGTAGGGTCCGGTCGAAGTCGCATCGAGCCATATCGAACGTTGCAGCAGCCGCTCGGCCTCATCGTACTTCTGCAACCGAGAATACGCATCCGCCAACTTGTAATACGCTGCAGCATAGCTCGGGTTAATGCTGAGCTCCTGCTGAAGGTCAGTGATCGCCTCCGGAATTCTTGACTTGTACAGGTGAAGTTCCCCCAACAGAAAATGAGCCATCGGCAACCTGGGATCGAGAGTTATCGCCTTTTGTGCATACTCCTCGGCGACAGGGTCGAATTCCTGTCGGAAGAGCATGCGGGCAGTGAACAGATAGCTGGCAGCAGAGTCCGGCTTCACGTCGAACATTTTGGCGAAGGCGCCCCTCGCCTGCGCGTAGTCCTTGGTCCGGATGTAGCAAATGCCGAGGATGTAGGCTGCGTCCACATTCGCCCTCGGATACCAGGCTTGTACCTTCACCAGATAGGGAATTGCTTCGCCCGGCCGCCCGGCGAGGTAGTAAGACAAACCAAGTAACTGGACCGCCTCTGAATCCTTCGGGTCATCTTCTAGAGCCTGCTCCAAGTACTGCGCTGCCTTCAGGTAGTCGCTTTTCCGGTAGTACGCCGCTCCGATCTCGTGCGAGAGACCCGCGGGCGGCGGGGTACGACCCGCGAGGCCCTGCAGTTGAGCGAGAGCATCGTCGTACCTGCCCTGCTCACAGAGGTGGCGCGCCTCAGCGAAGACAGTTTCCGGCGCTACCGATTGGTCGGTTTGCGCTCGATTGTCGGTCAGCGTGGGCCCTGGTACAGCCTGCGCATGCAACGGAGAGGTAGTAGGGCTAACTTGGACTGCGAGCAGCAGAATGGCAACCGCCTTGAGTTGTAGCATGGGAAAGGTCTCGATGACTTACGAGAAGATTAAAGCACAATCAACCCCTATGTTACCTGCCTTCCTGGGTCGGCCACTTGTGCACTAAGTCTCGGCTGAGCAAAAGCCTCACTCTCTCTCGCTAGCCTGGGCGACCCCGATGTAGCGGTCAGCTCCTCCGTAGTAGAAAAGGAAATGCCTGTCTTGGCGCACCAGACCCTCAACAAAGACCACGTTCGGCACTTGCCCAACTTTTTCCCATATCTCTGCTGGAGCAAAGATCGGCCGCTCACTCCGGTAAAGCACCCGTCGCGGGTCCTGGCGGTCGAACACCGCAATGCCAGTGCGATAGACTAGCCTATCGTCCGCGCCATTGTAGATAAGCACGATGCCATCTGAGGTCAACAGCGGCGGAGGGCCCGGCTCCACGACCCGCGAATCGAAGCCTCCCTTCCTCCGGCGGAGCACGGGAGCTTTCGTTTCATCTGTCCAATGAAGCAGATCAGGGGATGAGGCAAGCCCCATCTGGTCTGTGCCGTCGGGGGCCGTGCCGAGGAAATACATCCAGTACCTGCCGCCTATCGTTTCTGGCACGATCGCACCCGACTTAGTCCACTTGACGTTCCAGTTGCCTTTGTAGGCAGGAAGAATGACACCCTTGCGTTCCCAATGCACCAGGTCAGGGGAGGTCGCCAGGCATAATTGTGCATCGTTCCCGTTATATCCGGTGTAGGTCAGGTAGTATATGTTGCCGAACCTCACCAAGCGGGGGTCTTCCACTCCGCCTCCCTTCTCGTAGGCTGCTTCCGGCACAAACACGGGATCGGCACGCCGCGCGAAGTGTACACCGTCACTGCTCTCCGCATATCCCAACCGCGACGTGCCCAGCTTATCCTGCGCACGATAGAGCATTACGAACTTGCCGTTGTGTACCACCACCGCAGGATTGAAAGTGCCCGCGGACTCCCAGCCATCGCCTTGCGGCGACAAGATGGGAGCTTGCGACACTCTATGCCAAGCTCCGAAAGGCAGCTTCCAACTGGCAGTGAACAGCAACAACGTGGTAAGGAACAGGGGAGGAACTCTGGTCCGCAGAAAGCGCTCAAATCCCATAAACGCGCATTCTAATCGCGGCACCGCTCCATAGCGAGTGAAGCCCATTTGTGATAGCCCCTAGCCTAGTCCGACCCCTGAAAATAGAGACTCTGATCGATCCTCCCTATCACGGGCACTTTATGGTGCGGTGTTGTGTTTCCTTCCGTCTTCGGTGTGGGTTACCCTCACGACCGTCGTTACGATCATGCCCGGAAAACAGTGCTACGTTGAGGAGAGAATTCCGCACTCGCCAAAAAGGGGGTGGAGGTTGCTGTGGGAGGCACAACGGGAAGGGCAGCCCCATTGCATAGCTTTCGAGGTGCCGGCGCTGGATTGCTGACGCAGCACTGGTCCGTTCACTCATCTGCGTTTGCTGGCGGGGCACATTGGACTCCAACCATCTTGAATAGCCGTCTTGAAGCAAACCACCGGAACGAAGTACCTTTGTCTAACTGTGTTCCTATTGTGTGCGACAAAAAGTCGCGGCAGTGCCGTTTCTTGGTGTGCTCTGTTACTGGTGCTTATCGCTGGTACTTGCAAGTCATGGCCGCAACCTGGCGCCGATTCCGGCAACGCCCTTGCGACGGGCGCTTACAACCGCGGCATGATGGCGGCGCAGAACGGCGACCTGGCAGGGGCACGTTTAGCATTCGAGCAGGCGACCACGCTCAGCCCCGACAGGGCCGAGTTTCAAAATGCACTGGCGCAGATCATGCTGCGCCAAGGCGACGTCAGCGGCGCAATCTCGCACCTCCGGATTGTTACGCGTCTGACGCCCACCGCACCCTCGCCCCATGCGGATCTGGGGAGAGCCCTGGCTGCCAACGGGTCGCTCGACGAGGCCGCTGCGGAGCTTGGCGAGGCCGCAAGGCTGGCGCCCCAGCAGCCAGACGTGCACCGCCAACTGGCTTTGGTGTTGAGTCAGCAGGGGAAAACCGACAGCGCTGTCGCGGAAATAAAAGAAGCCCTTGCCTTAACTCCTGATCAGCCGCAATTGCACGATGATCTGGGAGTCTTACTGGCACAAAGTTCGCAATTTTCTGAGGCCGAGAAGGAGTTCCGCAGTGCGCTGGGATTTGATGCTCACCACCAGCGGGCGCTGTTTCATCTGGGCGTGACACTTCTACGCTCTGGTGATAACGATGGTGCCATACCAATGCTCACTCAGGCAATCCAGGCCGACCCGAAGGACGGACTTGCCTTCTATTACCTCGGTACTGCTCTCGAAGGAAAGCAGGACAGTGCGGGAGCGCTCCAGGCTTATCAACAAGCAGCGCAACTTATACCGGATATGGTTCCGTTGCAGACGCGATTGGGTCTGCTCATGCAGCGCTCCGGCGATCTGGAGAAGGCCGCAGTCGCCTTCAGGAAAGTGGTTGAGCTTACCCCGGATGATCCGGATGCGCACAACAACCTCGGCCTCGTGTTGATGCAGCATGGCGAAGGTACAGTGGCGGTGAAAGAGTTTCAGCATGCGTTGAGGTTGCGCCCGGATGACGCGGATTTTCGGGGAAATCTTGCGGCCACGCTGATGCAGCAGTCTGACTACGATGGAGCTGTTCAAGAACTGCAGGAGGCCCTGAAGCAAGCTCCGGCGAATCCGTCGCTGCACTACAATCTGGCGCTGGCACTGAAGCTGAAAGACAATTTGCCTGGCGCGATTGCAGAGTTCCACCAGGCAATTCAGTTGGATCCCAATCTTGTCGACGCTTACTATAGCCTGGGAATCACGTTATGGCAGAAAGGAGATTTTCCCGCCGCGGCGGAGCAGTTACGGCACGCGGTGGCGATCAAGCCCGATTATCCCGAAGCGTACTACACCTTGGGGACAGTCCTGAAGCAAATGGACCAACCAGCGGAGGCGGCCCAGGCACTACGGGAGGCCATACGGCTGCTGCCCAACTTCATGGGCGCGCATACCACCCTGGCGGCGGTCCTGCGACAGATGGGCGATACGGCGGGGGCAGAGGCGGAGAGTCGCGTGGGTGAGGAGCTGACCAGGCAAAAGAATAGCCTGCAAGGGGCAACCTTCTCCACCAATTCCGGGAACCGTTTGCTCAGCGCTGGAGATATTGACGGCGCCATTGCGCAGTTTCGAAATGCTGTTAAGCTTGCTCCCGACTACGCGCTTGCGCATCGCCAGCTGGCGATTGCCCTCTCCCGCAAAGGGGACGCGGACGAGGCTGCGCAGGAGTTCAAGAAAGCCGGAGAGCTCGACCCCCGCTTGAAGCCAACGACACCCTAGCCGGCGATCACCGCGAGAGGTAACAGTCATGCAGCGACGCTCGTGCCTTGCCCCCGCGATCCTGATTTTGGTTGTGAATACTCTGGCTTACACTGCCATCGCCCAGGTGCCATTCAGTGATTGCCATGTCTCAGTGGACTCGCTGTCGTTGTCGCGAAACGCAAGCAATTGGCAGTTTCTCAATGCTGTTGGCCCGCACTCGGCGCTCTTCGGACGCGAAGATGGCAGCTTTGAAGCCTGGGTCTATCCACTCAAACTCTTTCGCAATTTCCGACTCACCTTCCACGTTGCAGAACATGTAATCCCAGCTGACACCCTGCCGAGGACGATCACGGTCCGGCCTGAATCGGCTTCCATTCGCTACGTATACGACTCGTTCTCGGTGTGCGAGACCTGGTTCACTCCAATGAACGACATCGGCGCAGTAGTGGTGCTGCAAATGGAAAGTACGCAACCGCTCGTAGTCGAGGCATCGTTCACCCCCGATCTCGCCTGGATGTGGCCTGCTGGCCTCGGAGATGGCTACAGCAGCTGGGATTCCTCACTTCACGTTTTCCGCTTCGGCGAAGACGAGCATCGCTTCTACGCGGTTGCTGGCTCGCCAGAAGCGAGCGCAATACGGCAGGCTTATACGACCAACTATTCAGCTTCGGAGACCGCTGGCTTCGACTTCGGACCGCCGGTAAAGGGAAGGGCAACCTACCTCTTTGCCATAGCAGCGTCCTTCGCAGGTCAAGAGCAGGCGCTGGAGCTCTATAAGAAGCTGCTGTCACAATATTCGCAGCTCCAACAGGAGGCGCGGGCGTACTACAAGCGCTATCTTGACACTACGGTGTCGGTCACCCTCCCCGACGGTGATTTGCAGGCGGCCTACGATTGGGCGCGTATCAGCGAGGTGCAAGGGCTGGTGGATGATCCGCTCGCGGGTAACGGGTTGATCGCGGGCTACGACCTGTCCGGCTTTAATCATCGGCCCGGATTCAGTTGGTTTTTCGGGCGCGATTCAATGTGGACAGCGTTGGCGCTGGACTCCGTCGGCGATTTCCAAACCACGCGGGTAGCGCTGGAGTTCTTGGCGAAGTATCAGCGCGAGGATGGCCGAGTGCCCCACGAAGTACCCCAAACGGAGGCTCTCGTTCCTTGGTTCAAGCTGTACCCCTACGGCTTCGCTTCAGCGGACGCCACGCCCCTGTACATAATTGGCACAGCGGACTACGTTCGCACAAGCGGCGACCTTCCCTTCGCGCGCGCGAAGTGGGATAGCCTCTGGCGAGCCTACCAATGGTTGCGTTCGAGCTACGGCAGCAAAGGTCTCGCACGAAACCAGGGTATTGGGCATGGATGGATAGAGGGCGGCGCGCTGCTGCCGGTTTCGGCAGAGTTGTACCAGGCGGGCGTTGCGATCCAGGCGCAGCAATCACTGGCCGACCTCGCACGATGGCTGCATGAATCGGCGGCTCAATCGCTCTCCCAGGACTTGGCCGCGCTCAAGAGCCGGATGGAAACCTCGTTTTGGTCGCCGGAAAAGAATATTTATGGTTATGCGCTTGATATCGAGGGCAAGCGAATCGACCGCGCCAGCGTATTGGGCACCGTGCCGATGTGGTTTGGACTGCTGGACCTCAAGCGCGGCCAGCTCTTTCTGGATGAACTCGCCACCCCGGGACACCAAGCTGACTGGGGGATGCGCATCATTGCAGAAAGCGATCCTCTGTACGACCCCACCGGATATCACTATGGCAGTGTGTGGCCTTTGTTTACCGGATGGGCCTCAGTCGCGGAGTATCGCTATCATCGAACCCTTCCGGCTTACTCCAATCTTCGAGCAAACGCACAGCTGGTTTTCGACGGTTCACTGGGGCGGACCACCGAAGTGCTCTCGGGCCGCTATTACACGCCGGTGGCCACCAGTAGTTCACAGCAGATCTGGTCGTCCGCGATGATCGTAAGCCCGCTGCTCCGCGGGATGATGGGCATCGCGGTCGACGCCCTGAACTCCAGCGTACGGTTTGAGCCACATGTGCCAGCCAACTGGATGGATTTCACGATCCGGAATGTCCCCATCGGCGCCACCTCGGGGGCAGTATCTGCCAGTTTGACGCTGTCATATCACCGCAGCGGCACTGAAATTACGCTGGAGGTCTTACGGCATGGGGGCCAGCAGGTTGAACTTGAATTCCGGCCGTCGTTCAGCCTGCGAACCCATGTGCTTGGCGCGGAGGTTGATGGGCAATCTGTCAAGTTCTCGGCCGTTGAGCCCGCGAACGAAATGGACCAGCACGTTGTGATTCTCGTACCCATAACCAAAGAGCGGACCCTCATTCGCCTGAGGCTGCGTGACGAATTCGGGATTGTCTATCCGTACGTGGTACCAGCAATGGGTGCCCTCAGCTCGAACCTTAAATTCGTTTCCGAGCACTGGAACGACACACATAACAGGCTCGAGTTGCAGGTTGCCGGTGCGGCGGGAGCAAAATACCGGGTTCCGCTCGTGGGAGATCTCACAGGAGTCACCGTGAGCGGTGCGGGACTCTCGCAAGACTCGCTCCAGATCGAGTTCCCCCCCGCCCCCGTGGGTGTATACATCACGAAGCCGGTGGTCTTGCAGTTTCCTGCACCATGATTTCGTTGCGCACCGGAGGCCGGGACGTACAGCGAAAATTTCAGACGATTACTCAATTGGCCGCGCAGTGTTGAAGGCCTCGACTACAAGTGAAATGCGTTTCAAAACTAATAGAAAAAAATGGCTAATAGTGCATTCTTCATATTGACAATGTCGCAAAAAAATTGCTTGACAGCGGACATTCGAGGAGATAACTTTCTCGTCACATCTTATTGTGACGATCGTCACTTTGGGGTGTGACTGGGCCCGCAGGCAAAGTCCCACGCAGAACAAAAAATGAGTATCTGCTACAAAATCGCAGATGCCGGCAACCTGGGAAGTCCCTTCCTGTGGCAGCCCTCTTTCTTTTCTCCGACTTTAACCACTCGACTAATTGCAAGAACAAAGCCGCTGACGCAACTATCTCAGGCCACCTCGGAGGCCGACTCTGCGTACAGTGGGATGAGGCTGTGGGGGGCACGATGACAAAGCGGTGTGTAGGGTTTGCAATAGCAGTGCTGGTTCTGGCTCTAATCCCGACTCTTTGCTTCGGGCAGGTGACGACCGGCCGCATTGACGGGACGGTTACGGATCCGCAGGGAGCGGCGGTCGCAAACGCGACGGTGACGGTGACGGACACGGCCAAGGGTACAGCGGACACCACAACGACCAACGGTTCCGGGAACTATACCGTTACGCACTTGATTCCCGATCCCTACACAATCAAGATTGAGGCGCAAGGGTTCAAGGCGTTCGTGCAGACAGGCGTTACGGT
>CAZDYZ010000420.1:0-4818 GCA_964509525.1 uncultured Acidobacteriaceae bacterium | reverse complement strand
CCGCACATCATGTGGCAGTTCTCGCAGACGATTGACGGCATGACGAAGGCTTGCGAAGAGCTGGAGACGCCGATTACGGGCGGCAATGTGAGTTTCTACAACGAGACCTTGGGCGAGGGGATTTATCCGACCCCAGTGATTGGTGTTGTCGGCATCCTGGAGGACGTGCACAAGGCGGTGGGCCCACATTTCCGGGAGTCGGGATCCGTCTTGGTACTTGTTCGCGGCTCTGAAGCCGGCGATGCTTCGGATGTCGAGGCCGAATTCGGGTCCTCGGAGTACGCCAAGGAAATACTGGGGGAGATCTGGGGCTTTCCGCCGGCATTGCAGCTGGAGAAGGAAGCTGCCGTGCAGAAGGTCATCGTGCAACTGATCAACTCTGGCTTGGTTACGTCGGCGAAGGACTGCTCCGAAGGCGGACTGGCGGTTGCACTGGCCAAATGCGGTTTCGCTCATGCCATTGGCGCTGAGGTCGATCTTAGCTCCAACGGGCTGGTTCCAGAGTTTGTGCTCTTCGGTGAGGACGCCAGCCGCGTGCTTATTTCCTGCGACCCGCAAAATGTTCTGCGGATCCAACAATTGGCGGTACAATACGGCCTCACAGCGGAGCAGATTGGAAGTACGGTTGCTAATCGGTTGGAAATCCGGGTGGACGGCTCAGCCGTTGTCGCAGCCAGCGTCTCGGAACTACAGGATGGGTGGGGCTCAGCTCTGGAGCGGGCTCTGGATGTGGAAATCGCAGAGCCGCCGGTTTCCAGGACTCTGCAAAAGAAGTAGGGCCATGCGATTGCGAAACATTTGAAAATTCCCGATCAGGTGCGCGCGATGCTAATTCCCTTCGATAAGCTACGAGAAGAATGTGGCGTAGTAGCCATCTATGGCCATCCTGAAGCTTCGAAGCTCGCCTACCTAAGCTTGTACGCGCTGCAACATCGCGGCCAGGAGTCGGCGGGCATCGCGTCCTCCAACGGCGAGCGCATTGAGTTGCACAAAGGGATGGGGCTGGTCGCTGATCTCTTTACGGGCGACGTGCTCGCGCGCCTTTCAGGATCTCTGGCCATCGGCCATACTCGCTATTCCACCACTGGCGATTCCGCCCTCCTCAACGCACAGCCCATCATGGTGGAGTGCAACAAAGGCAAGATCGCGCTGGCACACAACGGTAACATCACGAATGCGCACGACGTGCATACCCAACTGGAGCAGCAAGGCTCCATCTTTCAGACCACCAGCGACACCGAAGTTGTGGTTCACCTCATCGCGCGCTCGCGCGAGCAGACCCTTGCTGACGCAATGGCCGATTCGTTACGGCGCATTGAAGGTGCATTTTCTCTGGTGATGCTGACTCGTGATCGCATTTTTGCCGCACGCGATCCGCGCGGGTTTCGCCCGCTGGTGCTCGGCCGCATTTCGGGACAGGCGGCTCACGCCGGCGACACCATTGTTTTCGCCTCTGAGACCTGTGCCTTCGATCTTATCGGCGCGACCTATGAGCGCGAGGTGAAACCGGGCGAGTTGGTCATCGTCGGGCCGGAAGGAGTTCATTCCCGCTTCTACTCGGCACAGCAGCCGCAATCGAGCTGCGTCTTCGAGCACGTCTATTTTTCACGTCCTGATAGCATCGTCTTCGGACGCTCGGTGCAGCAGATGCGCGACGCCATGGGCCGGCAACTTGCACTGGAATCTCCGCTCGATGCCGACATCGTGGTCCCGGTTCCTGATTCCGGCATGACCGCAGCCATGGGGTTCGCCCAGCAGAGTGGCATCCCGATTCAGATCGGGTTGATCCGCAACCATTACGTGGGCCGGACGTTCATCGAGCCGGAGCAAAGGGTGCGCGACTTCGGAGTGAAGCTGAAATTGAATCCAGTGCGGCATGTGCTCGAGGGCAAACGCGTGGTACTGATCGACGATTCCATCGTACGCGGCACTACCAGCAAGAAGATCGTCCGCATGGTCCGCGACGCCGGAGCCAAGGAGGTGCACATGCGCATATCGTGCCCGCCTACCATATCGCCCTGTTTCTACGGGGTGGATACTCCGTCAAAAAATCAGCTGATCGCCGCCAACAAGTCTGTAGAGGAGATCCGCGAATACATCAAGGCTGATTCGCTGGCATATCTCTCGCTGGAAGGCCTGCGCAAAGCAGCCGGTGAGGGCGATGAACCCATTTACTGTACCGCCTGCTACACGGGCAGGTATCCTACGAATATCGTGGACATAGAAGACATCGCGCCAGCGATGGCAGCGCACGACTAGAAGTCTTAAGGAGCGAAGAAGCGTGTGCTATGGGATTCGGCGCCCATTTGGTCAGACGACAACCACCCCTTTAGCTAAGCGCTGGCCACCGGACTCCTTACCCCGGAGGACGGGCGTAAGTCGGCAGCCGTTACCAGTGTGTCAGCTCGTGCTTTCCCACTTGCCTGGGGTCGGGCGGTCAGTGCGCTAAGGGTCCGTTCCTCAAACAGCAGCCGCCGCAAGGTACGAAGATCATTCAGGACCCGACGGCTTCTGTTCATGTGGAACTCGAGCTTGTTTAGCGTGTACAGAGTGAGCCGGAGAGCCTCCGCACGTCGCGAAAGACTGGACTCCCTCTGGACGTCCGCTTCAAGATCCAACTTCGTCTCGAAAATAGTCTGGGCCAGCAGCGTGAGAAACTCGTGAGCATCCTCGATACTGGAAAAAGGGCTTCCGAATCCTGGATTCATGGCCGTACTCCTTCTTGGTTCTCCAAGAATGCAGGCCGCGACAGCCTGGGCAGGTCCTGGATGTGGTCTCACCATCCCACATCTTGCACGGTTGGTCTGTGATGTGTACCACGAATTCTGGTGACAATTGTCGCGTCGGATCGTCCCTGGGAAAACAGAACTGGCATAGGGCTGTGATGCGCCTCACAGTACACGCCAACATGCCTCACAGACCACGTGACTCCACCAAAGCACAATGACCGTACGGAAGCAAAAGCATTCCAGGTGTTATCAGGTCTCGGTCGCCACTTCCATCGTCATCATCCTTATCACCTGAGAGGTGCTGCTATTCCGGCAGGGGTCGAGCATTATGGTGGAAATCTTCCAATCACCGGCCCAGGGGACCTACTGGGTGATCCCGGGACAAGTCCTCTTCTTACTTATTAATCTCCTCGGTCTGGTGTGTTTTTCCTACATTGTTGCCAAACGGCTGACCCCATTGGTTCGTGGCGAACGTGATTTTCGTTTTGATCAGCCGTTGGTTCGCCTGGGAAAGGTTGTGCAGTTTTGGCTGGGCCAGTGGAAGCACCCGCGCTACAGGACGGCAGGTATCATTCACATCCTTATTTTTGCGGGTTTCGTCCTTCTGGCGACCCGCGCCTTCTCTCTGCTTATTCTTGGTATGTCCGAGAATTTTGCGCTGCCCGGCTCTTCTGGAGAAGCTGGCCGGATTTACGAGATGATTACGGACTATGCCGCGACCATAGTTTTTGCCTGCATGGTGATCGCCGCGATTCGACGGATTGTCTTCAAGCCTGCGCGATATGAGGTGCCGGCCAGGTATGGCAAGGGCCACAAAGGCGACGCCATCTTTCTTCTGGCGCTGATCGCTGTCCTGATGTTTTCCGAAAGCCTCTTCGAAGCCAGCAAGGCTGCCTTTCTTACACAACAGGGCCACGTGGAATTCCTGGCTGCGTTTTCGCTGCCCTGGATACTGACGAACGCTCTAAGATCAGCTTCCTTGCCGGCGCTCTGGAACCTGCATCGTGGCGCGTATCTGTTGGACGTGCTGACCTTCTTCTTCTTGTTGTGCTATCGACCTTTTGGAATTCAGTTTCATGTGGAAACCTCTCTCTTCAATGTCTATTTCGCCAAGCTGAGCCGGGGAACCGTAAAGCCTGTGAAGTGGGGGGTCGGCGATCAGCATCTCGACCAGGTCAAGTCTTTCGGCGTAAAGAAGTTCGAAGACTTCACATGGAAACATATGCTCGACTTCTATTCCTGTGCCGATTGCGGGCGGTGCTCGGACAACTGCCCGGCCAATGCTGTGGGCAGGCCATTATCGCCACGATTCATCAGCATCAAGGCAAGGGATTACAGCTTCCAGCACTATCCAATGTTCGGCAAGCCGAACAATGGCACGACACTGATTGGCAGCATTTATGCGGAAGACGAAGTCTGGTCCTGCACCACGTGCGGAGCTTGTGAAGAGGAGTGCCCACTGCTGATCGAGTACATCGACAAGATTGTGGACCTGCGCCGGGGCCTCGTCGATGACGGGAATGTGCCAAAGTCCATCCAAAAGGCACTTAAGGCCCTTGAGAGTCGAGGCAATCCCTACGGCAAGATGGAGAAGAAAAAGGCCGACTGGACAAAGGACAAAGAATTCCAGCCAACCTGTGACGTCAAAATACTGGGCGCCACTAACACTGCCGACACCTTGTATTTCGTGGACAGCATTACCTCCTATGACGACCGAATTCAGGCGATCGGGCGGGCAACGGCGAGGATTCTTGATGGCGCAGGAGAGAACTTCGGAATCCTGGGCCCGGTCGAAAAGGACAGCGGTCATGAGGTCCGACGATTCGGGGAAGAGACGCTCTTTATGGCTCTGCGCGACCACAACGTGGAGGCCATCAACGCAGCGGGAGTACAGCGCATTGTCACGGCCGACCCGCACGCCTACAACGCGCTGAAACACGACTACCACGACGTACCGCCGGTGGAGCACATCAGCCAGCTGATCGCTCGTCAGGTCAAGGCCGGGAAAATCAAGCTCGAAAAGATACAGAACGAAAACAACGTTTATGCCTACCACGACCCGTGCTACCTTGGCCGCCACAATCAGGTT
>CAZDYZ010000419.1:0-3638 GCA_964509525.1 uncultured Acidobacteriaceae bacterium | reverse complement strand
GAACGTGGTGCCGGGAGTGCCGCTTGTGCTCTATGGGTCGCAGTATCCCGGTGGTAAAATTTTCAATAGTGCGGCTTTTGGTGAACCAGCCCCGGGGACGCAGGGCGATTTCGGCCGCAACGTCCTGCGCGGTTTCGGTGCAACGCAAGCCGACGTGGTACTGCAGCGCCAATTTCATCTCACTGAAAAATTGAATCTTCGTTTCCGGTCAGAATTCTTCAACATCTTTAATCATCCCAACTTCGGGCCGCCCAATAACGACCTGACCAACCCCCTGTTTGGCCGTTCAACCAGCACCCTGGCGAGCAGCCTCGGCTCTGGCGGCGCCAATGGCGGCTTCAGCCCGCTGTATCAGATCGGCGGCCCGCGCTCGATCCAATTCGCGCTGAAGCTGCAATTCTGATCGACAAAACGGTGCCTGCTTTCGCTTTATGCAGACAAAACTAGGAGCGTCGGGACACCTTAGCTGTGGCGTAAGCAGCTGAAGCCGGAATCGTGAGTTCCACTTCCGTGCCCGATTGCGCGCTACTCCATACTTCCAGGTTCCCGCCTATGATTTTGGCGCGTTCACGCATGCCATGCAGGCCCCAATGGCCGGCTCGGCCCTTGTCAGAAAGGAACTGGCTGTCAATACCCCGGCCGTCGTCGCGAACTCTTAGCCGCAAACGATGCACATCATAGTGGATCTCGACCTCGACTCGATTCGCGTGCGCGTGGCGGAACGCGTTACTCAACGCTTCGGTAGCGATCCGGTAGACTTCGTCTCGCAGAATTGGGTGCAGGTCACGAGGCGCGCCTTCCACATCCACGCGAAAGACAGGACAGTTCTGGTTCGTCTCATTTCCCGCAAGTTCCTTTGCAACTGCGCTGATGGCCACCGCGAGTTCATTTGTGACCGTTGTTGAAGAGCGCAAACCCTGCACCGCATCTCGCCCCTCCGTAATCGCGTTTTCTGCCAAATCAATGGCGCTATCGAGTTTTTGTTTGATCTTGCCTTCCGCCAGTTCGTTGGAAACCGTCTGGAACCGCAGTAAAATCCCATGGAAACTTTGTAACAGCGTATCGTGCAACTCTCGCGCGATGCGGAGTCGTTCGCTCACACGTGCCTCGAAGCCGATGTTGAACTGGCGCTGCAATTGCCGGAGACGGAGCTGGTGATAAGTCCAGAGCAAGGCTAAAAAGACAGTCACGCACGACAGGCCGAACCAAGCGGTTTTCCAAAATACCGGTTCAATCTCGAATCGAAGTACGGTCTCTGCGCCATTCCATAGCCCATCGCTATTGCACGCCATTAAGCGAAAGCTATAGACGCCAGCGTTCAGATTCGTGTAGACGGCTTCCCGGTCTGCACTTGGCGCACTCCATGTGCGATCGAATCCTTCGAGAAAGTACCGAAAGCGAACGCGCTCCGGCGCCGCAAGACTCAACCCCGTGTACTTGAAGGTGATTCTTTTCTGAAACGCGGGAACACGAATCGAGTCTTTGACCTCCAAAGAAGTGCCATCAACGGAAATTCCCTCAATGTGTGCTATGGCCGGCGCCGAATTTTCTGTGAGATGCGATGGGTCAGCGACTGACAGACCGCGGCTAAGGGAGAACCAGATTCTCCCCGAAAAATCCGAAACAACCGACTGGCTTCGTTTCACTCCCCCGCTGCTAAGTAGTCCGTCTTCGCTTGCGTATTCGCGGAGATCAGATTGTTCAACGTTGCCGGCAATAAGTTTGTCACGTCGCACGCGCAGCACATGATTCGCAGTTGCGACCCAGAACCATCCATTCTTGTCTTCCGCTATGCCGAACACCTGTCCGCGCAACGATTCCGGGAGCTTGCCAGGAGCCTGAACATGACTCGCGCTGAAAAAGGCAAGCCCCTCCGACGTTCCGATCCACAGAAGGCCTGCTGAATCTTTAAATAGACAGTTGACGGAATTGGAAGGCAATCCGTCGGACGCAGTAAACGTTTTCCACTTCCCGTCGGACAAGGAGCTAATGCCATTGGGAGTGGCAAACCACATGGTTTCGTTCCCAGTTTCCGAGATCGAATTGACAGTATTCGAAGCAATTCCGTTCGCGGTTGTATAAGTAAGGAATTTTCCATCCTTAAATCGGCTGACGCCGCCGCTTAAGGTCCCGGCCCAGACGGCTCGATCATGGCTTTGATAGACGGTATAAACGCTATTTTGAACGAGTCCGTTTCGCGTCGTATAGGTTTGCGCTATCATCCCGGAGTTGGAATTGGAATACCTAAGCCGCGTTAGCCCGTCGCGCTGTCGGCCAACCCAAATGTCACGGTTGTTACCTGCGATCGCATAGACCTCATCCTTTGCAAGGCCAGCTGCTCTGACAGTCTCCGCATGACCATTTTCAAGCCAGTACAATCCTCCGTCTGTGGAAGCTGACCAAATTCGGTTTTGTGCGTCCGCGTAAACCGGCCCATTAGTTTCCGATGGCAACCCAGCTACCTGAGAGTAAGTCACGAATGCACTGTTGCGAATGCGCTCCAGCCCGTTTGTGCCTCCTACCCAAAGATTCCCTTCACGATCTTCAAACAGCGCGTTGACCGCGCCGTTTCCACCAAGAGAGTTTTCATCCGAGAAGACCCCCTTGGCGTTGATGCGCAATAATCCTCGCGACGTGCCAACCCAAACGTTCGAATCATGATCTCTAAGCAGAGTCAGAACCTGCAGTTCATCGAAACGAGCCGACAACCCACCTCGGCTCAGTACTCTCCCATTCCACCGGAACAATCCTTTATCCGTGCCGACCCACAACTCGTTTGGGCCCACCGACAACATGCAATTCACTTTGCTCTCAGGCAATCCCGCCGTCACCCTCGTAACCTGGCCCCGCGTCACGTAGAAAAGACCCGTTCCTAGGGTGCCTATCCAGAGTTTACCGTCGGGCGTCTCGGTCAATGAAGTTACAAGCGGCGCCCCCGGCAGGCTGCCCGGACGTGCTAGAACCTCCACTGTTTTGCCGTGGAAACGAACGGTTCCGCTTACCAGATCCGAGAAAAATACTCCGCCATTATCCTCCTTCCACATTGCCGTGACGTATGATGCACTCAGGCCAACCTCGGAGCTGAGGCTCGCAAACTTTCCGGCGCTCTTGAGCAAGACGACTGTTCCCGCAAGGCGCACCAATAGACTCCCGTCCGCATCTGTGATTAAGCCTAGAACCGGGGCGTTCGGAGGCAATCCGACAGGCAGAAACGAGACAGACTGGAAGCTAAATCCGTCGAAACGTACCAAGCCATTGTCGGTGCCTATCCAAAGATAACCATCCGGCGTTTGCGCAATCGAGAGGACATGTCCGCTCGGAAGGCCTCTGTCCGCAGTCCATTTCTCATGCACGTACTGAGACATCATCCGATTCGGATCGAGTGCGCGCGCACCTGGGAAGAAGCAGAGCACTGCCACTAGGGGTAGAGCCCACCGGCACAGTCTCAGCACGCGAATCATGGCAGGTAAACGAACTTTTCGATAACAACTTCTGTTTCCTTAGTTAGCGGGATTTCGCCGGTGCCAAAAACATACAAGTTCATATGCACCGCGTCCCCACCTGACGGAGGCACACCAGAAGTAAATACATGCTTGCTAACAACGTGAGTTCCCGTGGGAGAGGTCCCCAAGCTACTT
>CAZDYZ010000418.1:0-3395 GCA_964509525.1 uncultured Acidobacteriaceae bacterium | reverse complement strand
TTGACCTTCGCGATTCCTTGCGGCGTGTAACGGAGCAGTGTAATGTAGTGCGGCATCCGAGTGTTCCTCCTATTGCGATTTCGACATTATGCCACGTCGCAAGCCTGACTGCGCGAGTGACAACCCCTCTCGCGCCAGACTGCGAGGGGGCAGAGAATGCGTGCGATCACGTACGGTCGACCCTCGATTGCAGCGGGTCAATGGAGAGCATTATGCTCGCTTTGCCGACGTTGTCAAACGTCGCCGGCCGCGCACGCAGGGTACCCCGGAGCGGAGGCTGTCATTCCCTTTGCCCCCGTGAGGAAGTCGTGCATCCAAGGAAGCACATGTTTTCTCGGGACCAGCTAGGGAATGCATTGCCTGAAGTATCTTACTGCTGACACGGGAGTGGCATCTGCCCACGCAGAACGAAGACAGACCGTTATGCGTAAAAATAAGATCCTCCTGCTCACCATCGGCCCACCAATGACGGGAACCGCAATGGCAGGGATCGCTGGCTAACTCGACAGTGTGAGTAGGTAGCTCAGCTAGTCGAAGTGACGGTGAAAACAAGTGATGAGCAAGGCAATCGAGATACCGAACGGGCTGTATTTAGAGGATCTGCACATCGGCCAGAGGTTCACGTCGGGACCATATCACATGGACGAAAATCAGATCAAAGCATTTGCCGCCGAGTTCGACCCGCAGCCCTTCCACCTTGATGAGGCAGCCGCTAGAGATAGCGTTTTTCAGGGGTTGGCCGCGAGCGGTTGGCACACAGCCGCTGTAGCCATGCGCCTCCTTGTGACGGGAGGGCTGCCTTTAGCCAATGGCATCATTGGCTTGGGCGGGGAACTCACGTGGCTAAAACCAACTCGGCCTGGCGACACGCTGCGGGTGGAAAGCGAGATTCTCGAGATAATCCCGTCGCGTTCTAAGTCAAACCAGGGCATTGCTAAAGTGCGAAGCACAACATTGAATCAAGACGGAGAGCCGGTACACATGTTTACGGCAAAGCTACTGGTGTTCAAACGCAAACCTGCATAGGCGTAAAGTGCGCCTGGGTAGACGAAATGGGAGAAGACACCATGCTTGAACCCCTGAGCCGAGTGGAAAATTGACCTGAGCCCCAGACTGTGGCGGACCGCGCTGATTCCAATACCCAGTGAGGGCCCGCTGTGAGCGAAATTGGTGGTACCACTAAAGGTGTGTTGCCCTGCGTCCTTTTCGGTTTAGACTTCATAACGCCGGTCAAAACCAGACTGACGAGGATACTGTGCATATCTACTGGTGTACGGATTGCAAAACTCCTGGATGCAGACAGCGACAGGTCTTTAAACGGGTCGAATTCACAGCGGATCCATCCGATGACCCAACCATTCAGCTAGATTTCCCAGCCAATTTCGAGCTGCGCTGTAAAGCGTGCGGCGCCGCCCACAGCTACACGATAGGTGATGTTGAAGACTTTCAGTCGAACGAAATTCTCCCGCTCGGATTCGAAAGCCAATTGTGACCGGTCCAGCTTTCGAGTACGCGTTCTCTTAAAACTGAGTGCCGATTGACCGCCGACCCATGTTGCAAACCTTGGGTTGGAGTACGGGGGAAGGAGATCTTCTCGCGCTCCACCAGATCTATCGGTCCGGCGACGTTATTTGTCTCGTCGAGCAGGACAACCTGGACGCAGAACCTTTTACTCATGGTGCCCTGGTGGGAGAATGGCAGTACTCTTCCTGATATGTATAGGAGTGCCATCGGTCCACATCCCTGACCACTAAGACGTGGTGGTCAGGTAGGTTCATGCACCGAATCTCTGAAGGGCGCGCGCTTTGGCTCTCACGGCCACCTCTTCCCGATTCTTCGGCGCTGCGTTTGTCTCCAGTGAATAGAGTAGACGAGTTGCGCAAACGGCTATCTCATCAACCGCCGCCAGGAACACTGTTTCATTTGCTTTTGATGGTTTGTTGAAGCCGCTGATTTTTCTCACAAACTGAAGGGAGGCAGCTTGAACCTCCGCGGCAGTAACCGGTGGATCAAAATTGAAGAGGGTTTTGATATTCCTGCACATCGCATTACGACCTCAAGAAATCAGCACTGCCAAAGACCATATTTTATCAACCCGGTGACATTCCCACCCTTGTCGCAAACGATAGCGAGGATTGACCGGGGTCGTTGAGGGTGGCGCCGCTCAGCCACGGCGTCGGCGCTCGCGTTCACCTACCACTTGACTTGCTTCTTCCTTCCGCCAACCGCGTCCCTCGAAAGAAACTTCCCCAAGAAGGCAGCTTTTCGCCAGCAAAAAGTGCCCCTCATCGACCGGACCAGGTACATCAGGTTGACCGGAGTCTTTTGGTGGGCCTAACATAACCGCCAAATGGAATCCCCGGCCCTCGCAATGATCGGCCATACAGTTTCCCACTACCGCATCGTGGGGAAGCTCGGCGGTGGAGGGATGGGTGTGGTCTACGACGCCGAGGACACGCGCCTAGGCCGCCACGTGGCGCTGAAGTTCATCCCCGACAATCTGGTCAACGACCGCAAATCCCTGGACCGCTTCATTCGCGAGGCCCGCGCTGCTTCTCAGTTGAATCATCCCAGCATTTGCATTATTCACGACATTGAAAACCTTGACGGCCATCCTTTCATTGTCATGGAGAGGTTGGAAGGGTTAAGCCTAAAGGACCGGCTGCTGGGGAAGCCGATCGAGCTGGAAGAGATCCTGGATGTCGGCATCCAGGTGGCGGATGCTCTTGCGGCCTGTCATGCCAAAGGGATTATCCATCGCGACATCAAACCGGCCAACATTTTTCTCACCAATTCGGGCCAAGTGAAGATTCTTGACTTTGGACTGGCCAAAGTTTCCCGTGCCCTCAGCAGCAGCGACGTAGGTATGCAGGAAGACCTGACGGTTGCAGGGGAGATTTTTGGCACGGCAGTTTACATGTCTCCGGAACAAGCTCGCGGCGAAGAACTCGATGCGCGCAGCGATCTGTTCTCTCTGGGGGCCGTGCTCTACCAGATGGCAACCGGCAAGAAGCCCTTTACCGGAACCAACGTCGTGACGACGATGGATGCGGTGATGAACCAGAGGCCCATCCCCCCGCGGAAGCTCAATCCGGCTCTTCCAGCCGATCTGGAAGGTATCCTCGGCCGCGCGATGGAGAAGAACCCAGGCAACCGCTACCAGAGCGCGGTGGCAATGAAGGGAGATCTCCAGTCACTGAAGAAAGAAACCGAGCCTAAGATAACGGTCTCGGGCCGGTTGAAACCAGCCCTGCCATACCACATCAAGACAAGCACATTTCAAACTTCAAGCAAGCTGCAGACCTATCTCTTGGTAGGCGTAAGCGCATTGCTCGTGCTTTCTCTGACGGCGGCAGCAGCATTGTGGTATAAGCATGGTCCTGGCGCGGGAGGTG
>CAZDYZ010000417.1:0-2547 GCA_964509525.1 uncultured Acidobacteriaceae bacterium | reverse complement strand
TAACATTGAGTAGCGAGGTTTTCCGCTGTTGCTGACCTATTCGTAACTTGCTTGCGCGTCCATTGGGCCTGAATCGTGGTTCGAGTCGAGGGAAGCTGGAATGCTGCCCCGCCGGACTTCCCATGTTCGGTTGTGCTTTAGTCCGAAGTTCCAGATTAGTTCAGACAGTATTCTGCTGATTCGCTGAGAGATAGTTCAAAATTCAGTTGCCAGCCACTGGCAACAGATTCAGCAACTCATAAGCCTTTGCCTGCAGTCGTGTTGGTGGCGGCACCTGTTGGAACGTGGGACCGGACTTATCCGTTTTCAAGCTATAGGTCACACGCGCGCGACTGGCTAAGTCCGCAAGCAGAGTGGCGAAACTCTGTACCGGTAATCCATCCGCGGTCTGGTGCGTGAGTTTTTTAGCTTGGACAGATTCCGAGCTGCGAGCGGGCAGCACCGGATCGCGTCGTGGGCGCTGCTGGGGAAGGTCCTCGTCCTCAAACAGCAACGGCGCCCACACACGGCGCAGATGCCATTCCACGTAATAGGCCAACAGACAGAGGAAAATATGCGCCGGCACCCGCGCTTCGGTGCGATGGCGAATCGGGCGAATTAACAGATCCAGGCTTTTCAAACTGCGAAAGGCGCGCTCCACCTGGGCCAGACTCTTGTAACCGCGCACCGCATCGGCCGCCGATAACTGCTCTGCCTTTTCGCTCGTGCGAATTACATAGATCCCATCCAACTTCGCTTCTTCTGCGATCGTCTCCTCCCGCCGTGACCAACTCAACTGGCCATCCTCGATCAGGTGCCGGAAGTGTTTGCCCATCTTGTAATGCCCCAGCACCTTGCCCACCTTCAAAGCAATCTCGGTCGCCGTCAACCGCTTCTGGGTGCGGCGCTCCACCTCTTTGCCGATTCGGCTCAGGGCTTTTTCCGTCGCCGCCAGTAACTCTTCCCGCTTACGTTTCCGCTCTTCGGCCAGTAAAGGGTTGTAGCAGACCATCAATCGCTCTCCGGGATAGTGCGGCGATTGAATCTCCACCAGGTTCTTCTCGTCCAACAACGACAGTTGCAACGATCCCTCGGCCAGCAAACCGCGAATCGCCACACTGGTCAAAGCCGTGATCCAGCCCATCTGGGGATGGGCTTGGAGCTTGTCAATCTGCGGTTGGGTCAGCATGCCACGATCTCCTACCAACACCACCCGCGACAAGCCGAAGCGCTGGCGCAACTTGTTCACCTGATCCACCACCGTGGTGGGATCGCCGGTGTTGCCGGCATAGACTTCCACCGCGAGCGGACGGCCTTCGCTATCGGTCATCCGCCCATACACAATGATGGGCAGTCCTTTTTGCCCATCCCGATCATGCCCATAGCGAGCTAACGGACAATGCTGGCCTTCGTAATAACTGCTGCTCACGTCGTACAACACCAAGCTGCCCTCGCGCAGGTGACGGGCGGCGAGTTTTTTCTCGATGCGCGGCTGTCGTTCTAACAGCCAATCCATGGCGTCATACAGCTCATCTTCGCTGGCGTCGCTTACTCCCAGCTCTTCCCCCAAGGTGGTGTTGTGCCACTGCCGGGTGGTGGCCAGCTTGGAACAGGGATGGAGCAAACGTTGCACGATCATGGCCAGCACCAAATCGCGTTCGCGGCAGCGCTGGGGGGAAATCATGGCCTCCAGGGCGAGCTTGCGAATCGCTACCAGGACCGCTTCCACATGGCCGTGGGGCGAAGTTTGTTGGGTGGCGAGCAGATCCTGGGGAGAGACCAGAGGCTCGTCGCGCAGGAGGCGACGGAAGGTTTCGATTTTTTCTTTGGGCCAATGAGAAAGATTGGCCAAGGTGCGCTGACGGGTTTTGTTGCCTTCGCGCCAGCCTTCGCGGAGCAAGATGGCGGGAGGGGAGTTGCGATTGGGGACGACGGAGATATACATGCGAACATAAAATCATACTATCTCATGCAAGTCAACAATAATATACATATTACATGAGAACAACTTGAGGTGGACAATTTTTACCGAACCCGCGGAGTCTCAATGGATTAGCCTTGAATTAGCCTCTGCTATAGGTGGAACTTCGGGTTAAGGTACGATCCGCTGGACAAAGACTGGACAAACCTGGCCGCGAGCCTCTAATCCTGTTGTTGCTGCCTTCTTAGAATGAGCAAGTTACGTGCGCGGCTGAGGTGACCCGGGTTCGATCCCGACCCGGTACACCGGTACACCAAGACTAAAAGAGCGCCTAACGAAACCTCTTCTCACGCGTAAACTCGACTATGCGCCAGCACAAGCTCGGCCAGGCGGCTCTTTCTTCAATACATGTATCAAGCGGTTTTGGCCAATCTGCCGATGGATCATCCCACGAGAACACGATCAGCAGTTCCCTCACTCCAACCATGTACCCGCGACGAGCTCGCGGAAGCAGGGATACGCATGCAAGCGGGCACTGTACGGCCAGTGCTTCGAAAGCAGAATGGTAATAGGGTCACGTATTTCGACGGCCTCGCGGGCGTGGCGAATCGCTTCATCCTCCTTGCCGGCTGCGGATGCGGCGAGAG
>CAZDYZ010000416.1:0-3767 GCA_964509525.1 uncultured Acidobacteriaceae bacterium | reverse complement strand
CTGACGGCTCACTTGAAGAGCGGGAGTCCGCTTATTCCGCCGCCGCCAGCCGCTATCGCAGATTGGCCGCTCATTGGCGCTCCCTTGAAAAGTTTGTGGGACCTGGCATCCAAGGACTTGCCCGCCCTGGCCAGCAAGTTCGCTCCGCAAATCAAAGCCGCCCTACCCGGGCTACTTTCGGCTTCGGCCGGGGCGGGATTCACCCTGCTGCAACTGCTACTGTCCATCATACTTTCCGGCGTCCTTCTCGCCAACGCCCAGGCGGCATATGAAGTCACTCGGTCATTGGCCAACCGTCTGTTCGGCGACAGAGGCCCTGAGTTTCAGCAATTGATTGGGTCCACCATTCGCAGCGTCACCTTCGGTATTCTCGGTGTTGCGCTCATTCAATCGGCTTTCGCCGCGCTAGGTTTTGTGGTGGCAGGATTGCCAGGAGCCGGATTGTGGGCGGTGATTTTCCTCATTGCTGCGGTGCTTCAGATGGGAGGACTGGTGCTCATACCCGCACTGATTTACATGTTTGTGATTGCGAGTACCACCAAGGCTGTGATTTTTCTCATTTGGTGCATCATCGTAGGCTTGATGGACAACATCCTGAAACCTGTGCTGCTTGGGCGTGGCGTCGCGGTTCCCATAGCTGTGGTCTTTCTGGGCGCTATTGGTGGATTCGTGGCGATGGGCATTATTGGCCTGTTTGTCGGCGCGGTCGTCTTATCAGTTGGTTACAAGTTATTCCTTACCTGGCTAGAGGGGACGGCTGCCGTTAGTCAAGGCATATGAGGGGCTCCCCTGAGGCGATCACAGTGACTGCGAATATTTTCCAGAGGCCGACCGATAGTTTCAGGCTCACGATTCTTCCGACGAACTAGGGATTTCCCCAGTTGTGAGGGTCAAGAGTCAAACCTACGATGAAGACTTGACCCGAAAAAGTTTAGGCAATGGCACGCGCTATCCCCGTCACCTCATGTCCGCGGTCATTAACGGAGAATGCACATGAACCGCCCACGTATTCTGCTGGCCGATGATCATCAGCTTGTGCTGGAGCGCGTAACAGCGCTTCTGCAATCGGCGTTCGACGTGGTGGGAGCCGCTCGTACCGGTCGAGAAATGATCACCGAGGCGATACGCCTCAACCCCGACGTGATCGTGGCCGACATATCGATGCCGGAACTCAGCGGAATTGAGGCAGCTCATCAGCTTCATGAAATAGGATCCACAGCAAAGATGGTTTTCCTGACGATTCACTCCGAGGAGGAATTCGTTGATGCGTGTTTGGCGGAGGGAGCCCTGGGCTATGTGGTGAAGTCGCACATGAAGACTGATCTGATTCCAGCCATCAATGCCGTGCTGTCGGGCCAGTCCTTTATTTCCTCAGGGAAACAGCCGGGTAGTTAGGGATTTCACTAGTTGCACCCCGTTGGGGGGCGCAGTATAAAGAGCTGAGCTAATTGGACGGGCTGAAAAAGCAAGTAGATGTGAAAGCAGAGGAATGCTCGATATGAAGCCTAAACATATCTTTACCTGTAGGTGCCTTCAGTTCTTGCGAGAGCTCACGGCGATCATCTGCGTCGCAATGCTGGTGCCTGGCAACACGGCGCTGGCAATGAACCAGACGCAGCAATCGGGCTCGACTGACAGTCAGTCGGCAAAATTGTCTCCCGACCAGCTTGACTCGCTGGTAGCGCCGATCGCGCTCTACCCTGACCCGATGCTCAGCCAGGTCCTGATTGCCTCCACCTACCCACTGGAAGCCATTCAACTACAGCAGTGGCTCGCCCAGAACAAGGGCATGAATGAGCAGCAGTTGGCGGATGCAGTGAAGAAGCAGGACTGGGACCCCAGCATTCAGTCGTTGGCCGGCCTACCCGACGTGGTGAAGCTGCTGGCCGACAACATCAAGTGGACCACCGACTTGGGAAATGCTTTCCTAGCCCAGCAGGACGACGTCATGGCTGCGGTGCAGCGCATGCGCCAGAAGGCGAAGGACAACGGCAACCTGAAATCCACCGAGCAGCAGAAGGTGGAGGTCAAGACGGTCGAAAGCAACCAGGTCATCGTCATCGAGCAGGCCAATCCTCAGGTGGTTTACGTTCCCAGCTATAACCCGACGGTTGTCTATGGAGCTCCAGTTTATGCTTACCCGCCAATCGCGTATCCGCCGCCGGGCTACTACGCAGCTGGAATGGCAATATCGTTCGGCGTTGGCGTGGCGATGGGCGCGATGTGGGGCGGCGGCTGGTGCTGCGGCTGCGGCTGGGGCGGCGGCAACAACAACGTCTACATCAACAACAATAATAACTTCAACCGCAATTACAACAATCGGCAGAACATCAACAACATCAACCGCGGCAACCGTGCCTCCCAGCTACCTGCCGGGGGAAGAAGCAATTGGCAGCACAACGCGCAACATCGCGGCGGCGCGCCCTATTCGGACAGGCAGCTCGCCAACAAATATGGCGGTACGGCTCGCGGCGATGCGCTACAGAATCGCCAGGCCAACGCCCGACAGAACATAGGCCGGCAGCAGCAGACCGGCAACTTCGGGAATCGGCAGCCTAGTGCCGGTACTCGCGATATGGCGAATCGCGGAGCAGGCCCAAGTGCGGGTACTCGCGACATGGGTAACCGCGGCGCGGGTGCGGGCAACGTGGGCGGGAGCCGTGGAGGCGGCGCCCGGGTAGGCAATCGGCAGGTTCCCAACTCGCCCAGCGCGAACAACCGAAGCGCGTTCGGTGGATCGGGCATGAGTGGGGCCGGAGCCCGCGCCAGTCAGTCGCGTGGTGCGTCCAGCTTCGGAGGCTCACGTGGAGGCGGGGGTGCGCGCGGCGGAGGTGGCGGTGGCGGGAGGAGGAGGTAAACCATGCAAATCATAAAGAGTGAGGGAACCATGAGAATAAGATTGTTTGGCTCGTGCGCATTGGTGCCTGCCTTCGTCCTCGTCCTGGTTGTATGCACTTTGCCGGGTATTGCTGTGGCGCAGGCGCAAGCCGCGACGCCGGCTGCAACAGCCGGTCCGAAGGCGTTCGACAGTCCTCAGCAGGCTGCCGAAGCGGTAATTAAGGCGGCCGCAGACTATGATGTGGCGGAGTTGATGGCCATCTTCGGCCCCGAGGGCGAGGACTTCGTGTCCGGCGGCGATCCGGTGCAAGCCAAGAACAGTACCGTCGAATTTGCCAAAGAGGCTCAGACCAAGTACTCCATCACGATGGGGGCTACAAAACCGGGTCAGCCCGTCAGCGTAGTCGGCCAAAACACCGCGAGCTCTACCTTAACGAGTGCTCCGGCGCAAAATCGCGCCGCCATTATCGTCGGCGAAGAGGAGTGGCCCTTTCCGGTTCCCCTGATCAAAAAGAATGGGAAGTGGTATTTCGACTCCAAAGTGGGGCGGCAAAACATTCTCTACCGTCGCATTGGCGCCAATGAACTGGATGCCATCACGGTCTGTCGCGGGTATGTTGAAGCTCAGCGGGAATACGCGCTGGAGATTCACGACGACTCTGGCGTGAATCAGTATGCGCAGAAGATCTTCAGCACCCCCGGCAAGCAAGATGGTCTGTATTGGAAGAATCCGGACGGCACCTCAGGAGGGCCGATTGGAGAGGCCGTGGCCAAAGCACTAGAGGAAGGCTACACCACCGGAAAGGAGGGATTTCACGGCTACTACTTCAAAATCCTTAAGGGTCAAGGTCGGGATGCACCCATGGGCAAGATGAACTACGTCATCGAGGGAATCATGATCGGCGGATTTGCGCTTGCCGCTGTCCCGA
>CAZDYZ010000415.1:0-4331 GCA_964509525.1 uncultured Acidobacteriaceae bacterium | reverse complement strand
ATCTTTCCACGGGATCCGGAGTTCGCCACCAAGGCCGCTCGCGTGCTCGATTTATATGCCCGCCAGTGGCAAGGCTGCGCCTTGCAGGACGATGAGTTCGTCATCTCTGCCGATGAAGAGAGCAGCATTCAGGCTCGTCGTCGGAAGCACTGTACCCAGAATTGTGGGCCGCACACTCCCATGCGTGTCGAGCACGAGTATTTTCGTTGTGGCGCATGGACCTATATCGCGGCCCTGGATGTGCATCACGCCAGAATCTTCGGCCGCTGCGAAGCCAAGAATGGTATTGCCCCGTTCGATCGGCTGGTCGAACAAGTCATGACCAGGCCGCCCTATAATGACGCCCGACGCGTCTTCTGGATCGTCGACAACTGCTCCTCCCATCGAGGAGTCAGGGCTGGGGAGCGTCTACGAAATCGCTATCGTCACCTGACTCTCGTACCTGCTCCGATACACGCCAGTTGGCTCAATCAAATCGAGATTTACTTCTCGATTGTCCAGCGCAAGGTGCTCACGCCCAATGACTTTACCGATCTCAACGCCCTGGCCGAGCGCCTCCTCGATTTTCAATACTACTGGGAAACGACTGCGCGTCCCTTCGAATGGAAGTTCACTCGCCATGATCTGGCAAAATTCCTTTCAAGACCTGAGCACTCAAAATTGATAAAAATACGTTAGTGAACTTCTGAAGTGGAGTACTAAGCCTGTGAGTGGAATTCCAGCTGCGTATCGCCGGCCCTCAGACTTGAGATTCCGGCAAGAAAACTGCGCAGTCCCCACTAGCAAAGTCACAGTTTCAATTGAGCGACACAGAGGGGGCGAGAGAACGAACCTTCGATCATAGCGGCGGGGGTTTACTTCCCGGCGTCAAGATGTGGGACTGGACGGAGAGGACGCATCCCACCGCAAAAACAGGGTCCCAACGAGAGCCCAGAAATTTTTCTGGCAGGCGTTACTGCTGAGGAACATCTATCTACGAAACTGCCGTTGCGGCGTCAAATGCTTATAATGCGAATTAGTGGAAGGGCCTGATCTGCAATCCAAATGACTGTGTACAGTTCGTTGTTCGCCTCGGCCATCGGCGGTGAAATCTTAGGTCTCATCGAAGCCAGCGGTCTCGTCGCCAAGACTGTTCTTGTCATTCTGCTGTTGTTCAGCCTCGCTTCCTGGGCCATCATCTTCTCCAAGTGGGGACTATTCCGGCGTGCTCGGCTGCAGAGCAACCGCTTCATGCGCAGGTTCCGCAAGTCGGAGCGCCTGCAGGACGTAGCGGCGGTGGCCGAACAGTTCAAGCCCAGCCCGCTAGTTGCCGTTTTTGAAGGTGGGTATGATGAGTTGCGCAGACAGGCGGCTTATCCCATTCGCATAACGGCGTTGCAGCGTGCGATGCAGATCGCGGCCTCCGAAGAATTGACGCGTCTGGAGAGCCGATTGCCCTGGCTGGCCACCACTGGAGCCGTTACACCGTTCATCGGACTTTTCGGAACGGTTTGGGGCATCATGGATGCCTTCCACGGACTGGGAACAGCCGGCGCTGCCACACTGCGTGCGGTCGCACCGGGCATCTCCGAAGCGCTGATCACTACGGCGGCGGGCTTGTTTACCGCGGTTCCTGCGGTTATCGCTTACAACATTTTCACGCAGCATATTCGCGAGTTTGGTGCCCGCATGGATGACTTTGCCCTGGAACTGATCAACGAGGTCGAGCGCGCCCAGAGTGGAAGCTCTCGTACGGTCGAGAGCGTGGAGCGGCGGTGATGGCGTTCACTAATGCACAGGGCCGGACGCAGACGTCGTTGTCTGATATCAACGTCACCCCGCTGGTGGATGTGGTCCTGGTGCTGCTGATCATCTTCATGGTGACAGCTCCGGTGCTGCAGTCCGGCATCGAGGTCGCCATACCTCATACGCGCACCGTGAAAGAGATCACGGAGGAACGCCTGGTCATCACCATTGACCGTGAGCAACGGGTTTTCCTGAATAACGATCCAATCAACATCAACCAAATCGGCCCTCAACTACATCAGAGAATTAGGGACCCTGAAGGCCAGTCCGTATTCGTCCGGGCTGACGAAAACGTTCCTTTTGGGGCATTCGCAACCGTAATGGATGCCGTCAAGCAGTCCGGCATCACCAATGTGAGCATTGTGACTCAACCGCTGGAGAACAATGGCAGCCGACGTTGACATCTTCCCGACCGGGGGGAACCTTCGCGCTCCCTTGATCGGCTCTGTGGCTCTCCATGCGGCACTGTTTGCCCTGGCGTTATTCGGATATCTGCTTCCCAGCAGTCGCGGCGAAAGTTGGGGAATCTCAGGCGGCAGTGGCAGTGCGATAAGTGCGACGCTGGTCAACAGCATTCCCCTCCCCACTCCTCCTACCGAGACACAGAACGTTCTCGCCAACGAATCCAAAGGGCTCACGCAATCGCAGCTAAAGGAAACTCCGCAGGAAGAACCGAAAGCCATTCCGATCCCCGAACCCGAGGCCAAACACAAGGGGCTGCGGGAGTCCACTCAGAAGAAACCTCCTAAGGAGGTCGCAAAAGTCGAAGAGAACAAAATCCCATTTGGCCGGGGGGGACCGGTCAGCGGTCCATATGGATCATTCGCTGTGGGCGGGACCAAAGGAGGGTTGAGTTTCACCGGAGGCACGGGAGACTTCGGCAGCCGTTTCGGCTGGTACGTGGATGCGGTGCGACGCAAAGTTTCGGAAAACTGGATGAAATATGAAATCGATCCGCGCATCGACGCGGCCCGCCGCGTTTACATCTACTTTGAGGTTACCCGCTCCGGCCAGCCGGTAAATATTCGCGTCGAGCAGTCGAGCGGCATTCCCTCTCTTGATCAGTCTGCGCTGCGCGCGTTGCAGCGGATCGATACCTTTGGGCCGCTTCCAACAGAGTATGCTGGGAACTATGTTGCTGTGGAGTTCTGGTTTGACTATCAACGCTAATCTGCATTCATGGAATTGCCGATGACCCGACGATTCGCTGCAGTCCTGTTCACGCTATTAGGGCTTTCCTTCTCCCACATTTCCGCCCAGGATTGGATTCGCACCGGTACGGGATTGGGTGTGGAGAAGATCCGCCTCGCGGTGCCTGACTTCAAGCTGCTGGCCAATGACCCGCAAACACAAAGCCTGACCTCGACCTTCAACACGACGCTGTGGAACGACCTGCAATTTGCTGGAATCTTTGACATGGTGTCGAGAAGCTTCTATCCGCAATCGATCCCGGGTGCTCCGCAGGAGGTGCATTTGGCCGACTGGGGCAACCCGCCACCAAACGCGAACATGCTGGCGTTCGGCAACGTGGTAGTGCAGGGCAGTTCGCTCAACGTTCAGGGCTGGTTGTTTGACGCCAAAAACCTGCAGTCATCACAGGTCCTGGGGAAGCAATATCGTGAGGATGCAACCAACGCGAATGCCCGTTTGATTGCACACCGCTTCGCCAACGAGATCATCTTCCGCCTCGGCGGCGGCATCCCCGGAGTCGCAGAGACCAAAGTCTACTTCGTCAGCAACCGCAGCGGTTCGAAGGAAATCTGGCAGATGGATTACGACGGGGCCAATCCGAAGCAGCTCACGCACACCGGCTCTATTGCACTCTCGCCGCACGTTTCGCCCGACGGTTCCCGCGTCGCTTTTTCCGGGCTTACGAAGGAAGGCTGGCAGATCCAGATGTACTCCCTGGAGCTCGGCCGGCTGGTCACGTTCCAGCATTTCGGTGGCGACAATTACTCACCCTCCTGGTCATCGGATGGGCAGACCATTGCATTCTCGTCGTCGCGAACCGGAAACACCGAGATCTACGTTGTTGGTGCGGCCGGCGGGAATCCTCGCCGCCTCACCGAAAGCCAAGGGCCAGATATCTCGCCGACGTGGAACCCCAAGACCAATACGCAGATTGCGTGGGTGAGTGGACGCAGCGGCCTGCCGCAAATCTACAACATGGCATCAGACGGGACAAACGTTGTGCGCGTGACTGACCAAGGCTATGCCGTATCGCCTTCTTGGTCGCCCAACGGACAGTTCCTGGCTTTTGCCTGGATTCGACACTATGGGCCAGGCGAACCAGGTGCGAGTGACATCTACGTGATGGACGTCGCCAGCAAACAATGGGCGCAACTAACACACGATGGCGGACGCAACGACTTCCCATCGTGGTCACCAGACGGGCGGCACATCGTGTTTCAGTCGAACCGAGGCGGACATATGCAGATCTACAGCATGCTCGCGGATGGAAGCGAGATCCGACCTCTGACAGCCGGCGGCGAAAACACGCAGCCCAATTGGAGTTTCAAGTAGTCCTGCAGGGCGCCAGAAGGAGC
>CAZDYZ010000414.1:0-2409 GCA_964509525.1 uncultured Acidobacteriaceae bacterium | reverse complement strand
CCAGGGGCAGATGAAGCCATCAAAGAGCGATTCCGATCCGGAAGCCATTACGCCGCTGGATCAATTGGAGAAGCAGGCCATTCTCCATGCCATCGAAGTATTGCAATTTGACAAGCTGGAGGCCGCACGCCAGCTCGGCATCGGTAAGACCACGTTGTATCGCAAACTGAAAGCATACGGCTCCGCCTACTGAAGGTGACGTCATGGAGCGCAAAAAGAAAAGTAAGTCAAAGGAGCACTTCGCGGTTTCCTCCGTCGGGAGTACGCCCACCTCGGGTAGACATTCCTCCTGAAATCAAACCGGTGGAGCCTCAATACCGTAAGCGATCGGGATCTGTCCGTAAGTTGTTGATTCTTATTGTTGGACTAGAGAATCAGAGACAGATCCCCAGAGTGAGGGATCAAACCACGCATGATACGGCACTAACATGCTATTTACATATGCCCCTAATATGCTATATACGAAGGCCAGTGCCCTTCAAGGCCTTTTGTTCTGAACAGAAACTGACCGGTTTTGGCATTGCATTCGATCGCGCGACGTTTCCTAGACAGGCTGAGGACGCCGCTCGAGCATTAAATTCAGGGACGTGGCGGTGAGCGCTTGCGGGATTCCGCACGCGCTGATAGCAGCAGTTTCGACATTCTGAATCGACACTTGCAAGTCCCGGCCCCGTGATGGTCTGGCGTGCTGCAGGTTCGCAGGTCTGGCCGGATGTCGCTGTTTCTCATCGTCGCTTTGGTACTGGTGTCCGGGGCGTTGCTCTGGGTTCTTCGACGTTACGCCATCCAACGCCTCGAGTTGCGCAACGCGGAAGAGCGAAACCGGCTTATGTTTTCTGCCAATTCCTATCCAATGTGGACCTATGACAGCGAGACACTGCGTTTTCTTGCGGTGAACGATGCTGCGGTGCGCACATACGGATTCTCACGGGAGGAATTCCTGAACATGACGCTGGTTGAGATTCGTCCACCCGAGGAGATACCCGCCCTAATGGCTTTCCTCGGGCAACGAAACGGCGGCTTCCGTAGGGCGGGAGTCTGGCGACATCGAAAGAAAGACGGCAGTGCTTTGTTCGCAGACGTTCAGGCATGGGAATTCCAGAAGGATGGCGGTCGGCAGGAACAGATGCTGGCATACGACGTGACCGAGCGCATCCTGTCCGAGAAGGCTCTCCGTCAATCGCAAGCATCCCTACAATCGCTAGTGGACGATGCTCCCTTTGGCATCTGTCGGACTTCCATCGAGGGGGATCGCGTTGAAACCCTGAACTCGATCTTGCGTGAAATGCTTGGCGGTTACAGCCTGGAGGAAGCGTTGCAACTGAAGATCTCGAAACAGGTGTGGGTTGACCCAAAGGAGCGCAACCGACTGATCGAGATCTTGCGACGAAACTTCACGATAAAGGGCTTTGAGACAACCTTCCGGAGGCGTGATGGCAGTACCGTCCGGGTGCGCATCTCAGGTTCGCTCATCCAGGACCCAGAGAGCGGCGTCGAGTTCTTCCAGGGATACGTCGAGGACATGACCCAGCAAAGCACCCTGGAGCAGCAAGTCCGGCAGGTACAAAAGCTGGAAGCAGTTGGCAGACTGGCCGGAGGCATGGCCCACGATTTCAATAACGTTCTGGTGGTCATTAAACTGTCTACGGAGCTGATGCTCCGCCAGATCACGCCGGAGAACGCGCTCAGAAAGGCACTCTTGCAGGTTTCCAGCGCCGCCGACCGTGCGGCCGCTCTGACCCGACAAATGCTGGCGTTCGGACGACAGCAGATGATGCAAACGCGCGTCATCAACTTGAATTCCGTGGTTAGCGAAACCTCTCACATGCTGCGCCATGTAATCGGCGAGGACATTCAACTGGTCACAAAACTTTCTGACAACACGGACAACTCGCGGCTCGACCCTGATCAAGTGGCGCAGGTCATTCTGAATCTCGCCGTTAATGCGCGTGACGCCATGCCGCAGGGCGGCACTCTGCAAATCGAAACCGCCAATGTGGAGCTGGATGAAGCGTACAGCAAGACGCATCCTCCGGTGCATCCCGGACGTTACGTGATGCTCGCGGTCAGCGACACCGGTACCGGCATCGACAAGTCGATCCTCCCGCGCATCTTCGATCCGTTCTTCACCACCAAGGAAGTGGGCAAGGGCACTGGGTTGGGACTTTCGATCGTATACGGCATTGTGAAGCAGAGTGGTGGATATATCTGGGCTTACAGTGAACCGAGGCAGGGAACGACCTTCAAACTTTACTTTCCTGCAACCCGTGCGGCGCTGGAAAGTCCGGTCCAGCCGCGCGAAACGACCTATCGGCCTGGAGGGCACATGGTGCTGGTAGTGGAAGATGAAGCCATGATTCGCAGCAATGTCCGGGAATGCCTGCAGCAGTTGGGATACGAGGTGCTGGA
>CAZDYZ010000413.1:0-4423 GCA_964509525.1 uncultured Acidobacteriaceae bacterium | reverse complement strand
GAGATTCGCCCACCGCTTGCCGGCTCCGGACTTCGGCGCTAGAATGTGAGGGCTTTTCAACAGACATTCCGACGGATAACCCGCCCGGCGTTGCCGTGGGAATTCTCCATGATACCTAACGCAACCTCCGTGAGTCTTGATCGTTGGAGAGGTTTTGTGGCAGAGCATCCTGAGCTACGATCCGGACAATCTGCTCATGAATTCGGCGGCCAGCTGGAGAGGAAGGCTGGCAAAAGCGAAGGCTAGCAATGCCAAACGAGACGTCAGATGCGTTCGTGTTCTTCGGTGCTACTGGAGATCTGGCCTACAAGCAGATCTTCCCTTCTCTTCAGAAGCTGATTAAGGACGAGGGATTCAATCTGCCTATCATCGGCATCGCCAAGGCAGGTTGGACGGTAGACCAACTCAAAGCCCGTGCCAAGGATAGCCTTGAGCATCATGGCGGACTTGACCAATCGGCTTTCGACACACTGAGTGCTCTGCTGCGTTATGTCGACGGCGACTATGCAAACGCAACAACGTTTGAGAAGCTGCGAGAGCAGTTGGGACAAGCCCAGCGGCCGCTGCACTATCTTGCCGTTCCCCCAAGCCTGTTTGGTGTAGTGGCAGAAGGGCTGGCAAAGTCCGGCTGCGCAACCAACGCTAGAGTAGTAGTTGAGAAACCATTCGGGCACAATCTGAGCACTGCAGAGCAGCTCAATCGAACCTTACATCAGTTTTTTCCCGAAGAAAACATCTACCGCATCGACCATTACCTCGGTAAGGAACCGGTACAGAACATCCTGTACACCCGGTTTGCGAATCCGATCTTCGAGCCAATTTGGAATCGCGATCATATCCGCAGCATTCAAATCACAATGGCGGAAGCGTTCGGAGTTCAAGATCGAGGAAAGTTCTACGACGAAACTGGCGCCCTTCGCGATGTGGTGCAGAATCACATGCTGCAAGTGCTAGGCAATCTAACCATGGATCCGCCGACCGGGGAAGACCATGAGGCTGAGCGGGACCAGAAAGCAGCGCTGCTGAAAGCGATTCGACCGTTGACGCCCGAGTCCGTGGTGCGGGGCCAATACAACGGTTACAAATCAGTCCCCGGTGTAGCTCCTGGTTCCACGGTTGAGACCTTTGTCGCAATCAAGCTTTTTATCGATAGCTGGCGATGGGCTGGGGTTCCGATCTATATCCGGGCCGGCAAAGTTCTCCCTGTGACCTGTATGGAGGCGTTGGTCGAGTTCAAACGTCCACCGCGGGAGACCTTCCACGAGATTGTCTCCGGAACATCGTCGCACGTGCGAATAAGGGTCAGCCCCGACATCAGCATAGGACTGGGCGTTCGAGTCAAAGCGCCTGGGGAACGCATGATGGGAGAAGATGTCGAACTCAGCTTGAAAGCCCACGCATTGGATGACATGCCGCCCTATGAAAGACTCCTAGGCGACGCGATGCGCGGAAACGGGGAGCTTTTTGCTCGCCAGGATCTGGTCGAAGCACAGTGGCGCGTTGTGCAGCCCATCCTCGGCGATGTCACGCCGGTATATGGCTATGAGCCGGGCACGTGGGGTCCGGCTGAATCTCATCAACTCATCGGTGCCGATGGACCTTGGGTAGATCCGGTAGCTCCGAAAGCGAAAGGATGACAGTCGCTAACGAGTTGCTCTTTTCTGTTCGACGTATACAATACACTGCTCGACAGTGATCGCTGCAAAGTAAGCTGCCACGTGTCTCGCGGGGGAGTGAATCGACCTTAGGGGGTAGTCGCGTCGAGGAGTGCAGCTCCGAAGACAGCCTGATCGCTCCAACCAGGAAAGGCAGCAAATGAACGTACTGGCCATCGATGTTGGCGGAACGCACGTGAAGATATTAGCCACGGGACAAAAGACGCCACAGAGGCTTGTCTCTGGACTAACTATGACGCCCAAGCGGATGGTCTCCGGCGTCAAGAAACTGGCGGCCAACTGGGACTACGATGTCATCTCCATCGGATATCCCGGACCAGTGCTGCACGGCCATATCCTGCATGAGCCGCACAACCTCGCTCCAGGGTGGGTGGGATTTGACTTCAAAAAGACCTTCGGTTGCCCCGTCAAATTGATTAACGACGCCGCTATGCAAGCGTTAGGCAGCTACAAGGGTGGAAGCATGCTTTTCCTTGGCCTGGGAACAGGCCTCGGCTCCGCCATGATTGTCGACGGACGTCTGGAACCGATGGAGCTCGGCCACCTTCCCTATCGCAGAGCGACATATGAAGACTACGTTGGCATTCGCGGTCTGAAACGCTTCGGAAAGAAAAAGTGGCGCAAGTATGTCGGGGATGTGGTGGAACGCCTGGACACAGCCTTAGAGCCCAATGAAATTGTGCTGGGCGGGGGCAATGTGAAGTTACTTAAGAAACTGCCCAAGGGATGTTCTCAGGGTGACAATGCCAACGCATTTGTGGGCGGCTTTCGCCTTTGGGAGAACGAAAAATCTGCATGACCACTGGAATCGCGCTGATCGACGAATGGCCACCGTGAAAACGCACTCAAGGCCCACTATGAGAGGTCCCGACTTCAGCTGCGGAAGCTTTCACCAACAACTCCAAACCCTCCGAACGGTTGACCTCGAGGCGGTCGACTTCCTGGACTACTCCAAGAAAAAGGTAATGGGCGGGACGCTTAAGCCGCTGGAGCAATTGGCAGGTAAGTGGGGATTACAGAAGCACCCAGACGCTGTTCCGCGGTGAGAAGATCAACATCACCAAGAGACGTACCGTGCTGCCCGTTGCTTCGCGTGCTGTGCCTCACTCTGTCCTGGGATCAACCATTGTTCAGTAACTCTGTGTTTTCTGGTTCCCAGGTTTGTTGTGACCTTCAAAGCAGCAGGTGAGTGCTAGAACGTGCGTCAGCATAGCTGCCACAACGTCTGCAGCCGCACGGTCGAGTTTCGGACTGCTCAGGGAGTCGCCGTTCGTAGCGGGTGAATAGCCCCCGGCCTGCAGCACCGCCACCCCTCGCCCCGCTTGGCCCGGCAAACATCGAAGACAAATGCCTTTGTGATGATGACCAGCAGGCTCTGGCTGGAGCGCTCCGCTTGAGAGCTCTCGACCACGCGTGGGCCCGCCTCTGTCGTGAGAAGTAACCTCGGAGATTAGCCGGAGGAATCAGTCGTCAGCGTACCTCCGTGTTCGCAGATCAGGTTCGCGATTAAGCCGGTCCAGCCCGTCTGGTGACTCGCTCCTAATCCACGGCCATTGTCGCCGTGAAAATATTCGTAGAACTGAAGGCAATTACAAAAGTTGGGATCTGTTTGCAGCTTGGCATTGTCGCCCAAGAAAGCTCGGTGGCCTTCGCCGTTGCGCAGACAAAGTCTCATAAGACGGCGGGCGATTTCTTCCGCCACTTCCCACAATGTCATATATCTACCCGAGCCCGTCGGACATTCCACCTTGAAGTCGCTGCCATAATAGTCATAGAAGCGACGCAGGCTTTCCACGATAAGGTAGTTGAGAGGCATCCATACGGGCCCACGCCAGTTGGAGTTGCCGCCGTAGATCCGCGATGTCGAATCCCCTGGGTCATATTGCACTTCATAGCGCGTGCCGTGGACATCAAGGACGTACGGATGCTCCAAATGATAGCGGGAAAGGGCTCGAATGCCGAACGGGGAAAGAAACTCGCTTTCGTCCAGCATGCGCGTGAGAATCTTTTTCATGCGAAAGGCTCGGGCCAGCGAGAGCAGCCGCCGGCTCTGCGATCCCGGGTCACGCCAGTGCGAAACCAGAGCCGCCAAATCGGGTCGTTTCTCCAGAAACCACGTCAAACGCTCCTCAAAGTGTGGCATGCTGTCCATCAGGTCCTGCTCGATCACCTCGACGGCAAACAGCGGAATCAATCCCACCATCGAGCGAAGTCGTAACGGAACATTCTGGCCATTCGGCAGACTTAGCACACTGTAATAGAAGTTGTCCTCCTCATCCCATAAGCCAATATCTTGTCCCGCAATGTCAGACATCGCGCGTGCGATGTAGAGAAAATGCTCGAAGAACTTGCTGGCTATGTCTTCATAGATATAGTCGTCGCGCGCCAACTCCAAGGCGATGCGCATAAGGTTGAGTGCGTACATCGCCATCCATGCCGTTCCGTCCGACTGGTTGATGGTGCCACCCGTCGGCAACGGCGCTGACTGGTCAAATACGCTAATGTTGTCCAGTCCCAAGAATCCGCCCTGAAAGATGTTTCTTCCCTGTTGGTCCTCACGGTTCACCCACCATGCGAAGTTGATCATAAGCTTGTGGAACATCCGCTCCAGAAACACGCGATCACCTTTACCGGTTCGCATCTGTTCCAGCCGATAAATACGCCAGGTAGCTATGGCGTGGACAGGTGGATTTACGTCGCCAAAGTTCCATTCGTACGCTGGGTATTGACCGTTAGGATGCATGTAC
>CAZDYZ010000412.1:0-6256 GCA_964509525.1 uncultured Acidobacteriaceae bacterium | reverse complement strand
GCCAGCGAGTTCAGCGCAAGTAACACCGCAGCAGCGTTGTTGTTGACTACGATAGTGGAAATTTCCCGCCGCCCGGTGTTTAGCAGTTTCGCAAACAGACGATCGACGTGGGTGTCACGCTTCCCACGCTCGCCGGTGTGGAGGTCGAACTCCAGGTTCGAGTAGCCTTGTGAGACTTCGCTTATGTTTTGCAGCGCGGCGCGGCTGAGTGGTGCGCGTCCGAGGTTGGTATGCAGGATGACGCCCGTGGCGTTGATCACGCGACGTAGGGAATACGTATGCGCCTGGTGCAGGCTGCGCTCCACCATGTCGGGAAAATTCTTGATCGCAGCCTTGATCTGCTGTTCGTCGAGGTTGCCACTAGCGATATCGTTCCGCAGTTGCTCCAGCAAGGTGCGCCCTGCCTCCAGCGTAGCGCGGCGACCTTCGCGTTGCACCAGCGTTTCCATCCGCGGGTAGCGCAGCAGCTCGTCAACAGATGGGAGAAGACGAAATAGGTCAGACTTTGAATTGACCTTCACACTTCAACTAGTTTGCGGTTTATGCAGGCGCGATGCAAGTCCAACCTCGGGCTATTGGCCCTGATCAACTGTGCCGAAAATCAGATAGTGTGGTGCACGCCGAAAACCGTGTCTCCGAACTTCAGGACCCCGACAGGGGCGCCCCCCCGGCAGTTCCGCAGAGCCTCCACTCGGGAGAACCTAACCGCTGTTCTCCTCATCCAGCAGCGAAACAGCATTGCAGCGATGGGAAGGGTTATGATCTGGCCCTCGAATAGAGTTCTTGGGCTTGAGTGGCTGAGAACTGTTCGTCGGGAGGCTCTTTTGCATTAAACATTTGAGATTTCGCTGTGGCTTATTTTTCTCGGACAGTCATCCTGCTTCGACCAGCCCATATCTCCTGTTCCAATGCCCCCGCAGGTGCTGTACTGCGCGTGCGATCTCCTCCTTCGTAAGACTGGCGCTGGGACCTCCCAGCACGAATCGGGCCTCTCGGCGGGCCGCCTCGATCAGTTCGCGATCGCGCAATAGATCGGCAACGCGGAAATTGGGCATGCCTGCCTGTCGCGTACCAAAGAATTCCCCGGGACCGCGCTGCTGCAAATCGAGTTCGGCGATCTCGAATCCGTCCTGGGTACGCACCATGGCTTGGAGCCTCTGTTCGGCGTCGACGGAGACTTTCCCGCCGGTCATGAGGACGCAATACGATTTCGCTGCCCCGCGTCCGATACGCCCGCGCAATTGATGCATTTGCGAGAGGCCGAATCGTTCGGCGTGTTCGATCACCATGACGGACGCATTTGCCACGTCGACGCCAACTTCAATCACGGTTGTCGAGACAAGGACATCAATTTCGCCGCTCTGAAAGCGAGCCATGGTGGCATCTTTGTCCTCAGCGCTCATGCGTCCGTGTAGCAGGCCCACCCGCAGGCCCGAGAACTCAGTTTCCCGCAGCTTCTCGTACATCTTGATAGCAGCCTTCAACTCGCCTTCCATCGCTCCCTCTTCGATCACGGGATAGACGATATACGCCTGTCGGCCTGCCGCGACCTGCTTACGCACAAACTCCCAGACTTTCTCGGAGCGCTCGTCGCCGACACAGCGCGTAGTGATAGGAGTCCGTCCCGGGGGAAGCTCGTCGAGGATACTTGTGTCGAGATCGCCATACAGCGTGAGCGCGAGCGTGCGTGGAATCGGCGTCGCCGTCATCACTAGCACGTCGGGCTCGACTTCGCTGGATTTCTTCATCAGGCGGAAGCGCTGCAACACACCAAAACGATGCTGCTCGTCGACAATGACCAACCCCAGCTGGTCGAACTCAACCGTTTCCTGAATGAGTGCGTGAGTGCCGATTACCAGTTGAGCGTGCCCGCGCGCGATGTGGTGGCGCGTCTGCCTCTTGCGATCGTGCTCCAGTGATCCCGTGAGCAGCACGATGCGATAACCTACTGGCTCGATAATCTTCCGCGCCGACAAATAGTGTTGGGTGGCAAGAATTTCGGTCGGCGCCATCAGCGCAACTTGATAACCGTTCTCCATCGCTATTACCGCGGCCTCAAGCGCAACGATGGTTTTACCAGAGCCCACATCACCTTGCAGGAGTCGTCGCATGGGCGTCGGTTCAGCCATGTCCACAGCGATTTCCTTCAGCACACGTTTCTGGGCGACGGTAGGATGAAACGGCAGAATACGCTTTACAGCATCTCGGATACGGTCGTCGATTTGGAAGGCGACGCCGGACCGAGCTCTCATGTTGCGACGCTTGAGCTCGAGTCCCAGCTCGAGAAAAAAAAGCTCCTCGAAAATAAGCCGGATGTGGGCAGGCGAGCGTGCCGCCTGCAGTTTGGTGAGGCTCTCACCCACTTCGGGCCAGTGCGCGTGCCAGAAGGCGAGGCCGCGATCGATCAGCCCCATGCGCCCTCTGACCACACTAGGTATTGCGTCGGGAAGATCCTGACCTAGGTTCTCTAGCATGCCGTGAATCACTCGCCGGAACCAGCGCGCAGTGAGGCGTCCATTCCCGGCAGCTTCGTAGATCGGAACGATGCGACCGACTTCGAGCGAATGCCACTTTTGTTCGTCACCATTCCCATTACCGTGCGCTATCGCGGGGTCGCCCAGGATTTCGAACTGGGGTTGGATGACTTCGAAGCGGTGGCCCCCGCGCTTGCACGCCTCAACTTTGCCGTACAGTGCGACCAGCATGCCGGGGCGAAACTTGTCTCGCAGGTAGGTGCCGTTGAACCATTTGCACTTCACTGTGTCACGGCCTTGGCCAGCCGTCATTTCGAAGATGGGCATGCGGCGTGTGCGAAACAGTCCATAGGTGCGGACCTCTGCGATGATGCTGGCCATCTCACCCTCTCGCAGCTCGCCGATGCCACGTGGATTCAAACGGTCTTCATAACGGAACGGAAGGTAGTACAGCAGATCCTCGACCGTTGCAATGCCTTTCTCCAGTAGAATCTGGGCGAATCTGGGCCCGATGCCCTTTACGAATTGCACATTGGTGGTGAGGTCGAGCACAGAGCGATGGTAAATCAGGACGCAAGCAAGAGCTCTCAACAGTTGGTGTGGGACCCTTCGACTTTCGGTAAAGCTAAAGAAGCTGCTTTTCCCGCATCGAATCGGCTCCCGCTGGAGTCCAACAACTGCGTGCTCCGAAGGCTCATCAAGCAGTTTGTTGCGATTCTCGCAGGCAACCTGCTTTACTTTTTCGTGCTAATGCCACATCTGCCGCCGGCGGGACGCCACATTCCTTACCGGATTGATCTCGGCCTGCTGGTAGACCTCTGGGTGTGCCTCGTCTTGTACGGTATCGTTGAATGGTTTGATCGCAAGCGCCTAGCAACCCGACAGCGGAATCCAAAGAGATGATAAAGATGCTCGTTGATTGCAGGATAAGAGGTTGTTGACTCCTCGCTTGGAGGCTCAGGAAAGTCTCTATATCTCGGTGCCCAAAGAAAGGTGCTAGAATTCGCGATCGCTCTCGAGGGCTTTCATCATCTGCTGGAGATCGATCTTCTGCTGCTCCAGTTGTTCCTTTAGTTGTTCCATCTGCTGTTGAAGCTGCGGGGACCAGTTCTTTATGGACTCGTCGATCGCACGGCGCATTTGCTCAAGGTCCTTCTGAGCCGGTTTCATCGACTTCTGGATCTGCTGTCGCAATTCGTCCAGATCCTTTTGCGACGGAATCGACTCCTGGATTTCCTTCTGCATCTTCAAGATGTCCTTTTGTTGCAGCTTGAAGGATTGTTCGATCTCCTTGCGCATCTGCTCCAGATCTTTTTCGCCCGGTCTCATCTTCGCCAATACTTTGGCCTGGCTACGCTCGAGTTCGGGACGCAGGTTCTCCATCTCCTCCTTGAAGGCCTGCATCTGGCCCTGGAAGTCACCCCAATCCTTGTCCTTCAACCAGGACGTATCGCCAGAAGCAGGAAGGCTAATCACGAGGGTCTGTTCGTGTTTCTCACGAACCACCGCTACTTGTATCTTACCCGCCCGAACGTGCATGGCACGGCGCCAGTCGGCCATGTCGTGCACAGTTTCGTTATTCACCTTTACGATGACGTCGCCTGCCTTCAAGCCCGCGGCATCGGCTGGACTACCCTTCTCCACCGAACGTACCAGCACACCTTGTCCACGTGGAACGCCGAAAAAGTCCGACAGCTGCGGGCACAGGCTTTCGACTACAACGCCATGCCGGGATCCGAGCGTGGTAAAAGACGGGACATCGATGTCCATATTGGGGATGGGTGGTACCGTCACTACCGGGGGCATAAAAGCCATTGGCGGCGGCACGTGCCCCACTGCATTGGGCCAGGTTCCGAGAGTCACATTGATGTCCTTTTTCTGACTGTTTCGGATAACTGTCAGGCTCACTGTCTTGCCTGCAGCCGTAGCGTGGATCACCTCTTGCAACTGGTCCGGATTCTGGATCCTCGAACCGTTGAATCCAACGATAACGTCATTGTTTTTCAGACCAGCTCTGCACGCGGGCCCATCTTGGTCGACGTAGGTGATAAGTGCGCCACTGGCTTCGCCCAACTTCAGCTCCGAGGCCATTTGGGGAGTAACCTGGTCAATGTGCACGCCCAGATAGGAGCTCGGATGAGGTTCGGGCCAGCCGGCCGAAGCCGGCTTTGGCTCAGCCGATGCCAATGCGATTGCCGCTGCGACTATTGCAACTGCAATCCCGAATTTCACTGTCGTAATTCTGCGCATGCGATTTCCAACCCTATATTAGTGACAACGTCGAAAGTTGATCTGCCCCATGGTAGTACGAACTCTTAAGAGCGGTCCTCCCCCGTTCAGCGCCCCTTCAGCATACATCGCCTTGGGGCCGTATTCGCCGCTTGTGGTGATCTTCAGCCCAGGGAAGTCCGAAAGAATGCCTCTGCCATTTGTCATGTCGGAAGAGGCGTGCACTGTAACTGGCAAGTTGCCAGGCAGGCAGACGGAGACGTCACCCGCAGCGGTGTGCAGAGACGAATCGGTGAAGACTCCGTGATTGCTTACGAACTCAACAGTAATTGGGCCGGCTCCCGTTTCCACCTGTGCGCCCTGCCCCAGGTTGTACAACTCTACGCTTCCGCCGCCCGTGGAAACCTTCACCCGGCCGTTTGCACTGGCCAGTCTTACACTGCCCCCTCCGGTCTCGGCTTGCACAGCCCCCTTCACGTCACCAAAGTTCAGATTGCCACCGTCGCTAGCGGCGCGCAGGTCACCGTCGCACTTGCGCACTTCGATGCCGCCACCGCCCGTGGTGATGGTCGAGCTCTTCGCGGTTCCTATGTACACCTTGCCGCCACCGAGTGTAACCCGCGCCTGTCCGCCGATGTTGTTGATGTGGACGTCGCCTCCGCCACTGCTAAGAGTGAAGTCCGCAGCAAGATTGCCGCCTACCACATTGCCGCCGCCAGTGGCGATCTTGACGGGGCCGCCAAGGTCGTCCAGTTTGACTCCACCATCACTCGTAGTACCGAAGATCGTAGCGGTAATCGAGTTGAAACTTAGTGCGCCGCCGTGGGTCTCCACACGAACCATCTCGAGTTCTCGTGGTACTTGCACTATGAAGTCGGCATTGAAACGACTCAGGTTTCGGCTCAGCAGTCTGCCTTCAATCGAGTTGCGCTCGGCAGTCCTACCCACGGAGATGCGCAGCTGCTCAAACTGGCGACGAGCAGCTTCTTCGCCGGACGCGAAGGAACGCTTGCGAATCACGTACGTTACTTGCGGTGAGTTGCCCTGCACCTGAACCGAACCCATGTCCGTATTCACGCGGACCTCGCGGCCCGGCGGCATCGTACCGGTGGTCTCCTCGATCCAAGTATTCCCTTCGCGGTATACGTGGGACTGTTGTGCCCACATTGGAACAGCGAAGGCCACTGCGAGAAATACCATTGCTGCCTTCTCTCTGTTGCCATGGGCACGTCTGCTGGCAATAATGCGGGACGGAATTGCTACCGTTGCCGCTTGATTTTGCAAACCCTCGATCAACCTTTCCTCATTTCCGAGTGCAAATAAAACTTCTTAAGGTATCGTTTCCTAGTAAATGCTGGGCATCGAGGCCAGCATGCGCGCAGACTCGTTGCGGATGTACTCACTTGGATCGTCCTTGGCCAACTGCTGCAATGCCATGCGCACGCTGCTGTCAGCGCGCACCGGATCCAAGGCATGAAGAGCGCCGCCGCGCACTCCAAGGTTGCTGTCGTTTAACAATGCCTCCAAGACTGCGTTGCGGACCCGGATGTCAT
>CAZDYZ010000411.1:0-1704 GCA_964509525.1 uncultured Acidobacteriaceae bacterium | reverse complement strand
CTTCGAGTTTCCGCTCGGGCGGATCGTGGAAGTTCCAGAGCGATCCCAATGGTGGCGAAGTCGAGATCTAGTGCTGCCGCAAGGTGTGCAGCTAGGGCATCGTGAGGAGGAATAGTATGGGAGAAAAATTAATGTCTGTTGGCCACTCACGGCGGATCTTTTTGAGATGTGGCGCTGCATCCGCTGTTGGACTTTACCTTCTTATCAGTCTTTCTGCGGCGTCTATTGCACTTGCCCAGACCTCTGCGTCAGTTACAGGATCGAGCGAGCTGCCTGCGAACTGGCGTGACATCAAGGACGGAGTGGGTGGCTATCCCGCGGGACCCATGCTGGAGATCGCACTGCGCCGTACCCACTCGGACAAACTTGAAATGTTCAAATGGCGTTCAGAATTCATTGCGATGTTGAGCGCCCAACCGGGCCCATTGGTGGAGCGCGAGTGGCATTCGATTTGGGGCCTTCCCGAAAATTCGGGCGCAGGCACCTGGACCGGAATGACTTGGTGGGAGAATCAACAGAGGTGGCAGGACATGGCAAATATGGTCTTTACGAGCCCGGTTGCCGCGAACTGGCTTAAAACAATCAACATGACATTAATTTTCGTCAAGCCGCTCGACAACCATTTCGACCTTCACACGCTGGCTCAGTCCGGCTCGCAGGTGCTCGAACTGGGCCTGCTGGTCTTTCCTGCTGCAGGTGCGAACGACGCTGCGGTTGAAAACTATCTTGATGTCCTGAAAAAGAAGGGTGCCGAAACATACCGATTTGCCATCTATCCCAATCCAAGCGGATTCTACGGTCCGTATACCGTCGCATACAACAAGAACGGTCCGCCGGCGTCGAAAGGCGAGAAATGGTTCGTCTACATGGCGAGCTATGAATCGGCAGATGTGCGGACGCGTCTGCAGTCAACTGATGATGTACGGCGCGCGTTCGAAAGGCTCACGAACTCGATGGTAAAAGAGCATTCGGACATACAGGTAATGGAGCGGACTACGTCAAAGGTGTGCTGCAAAAAGACGAGCAATGCGTGTTCACTCGACCCCGATGTGGCCGAGGTTGGCATGATGGGTGGGGGGGACACCTGGGCTGATAGCTGCGGTGAATGCCCACAGCCGTGCGTGACGGATTACAACGTCTGTTCACGCCTCTCTCCTAAGACCTGCGCGCAGGTCGGTGGCAAACTCGTCGACGCTTGCCCCACTTTAGAGAAATGAAACGGCGCTTCGCTGATCTTTGCAAATATTGAGCCCGATTTGGTTCTCCGAGCGGGGTTCGATCGAGCTTCACACCGACCTTGGGTTGAACCGCAGGGTCCTATTAGGTTCGAGGAACTTCGATGAAGGCAGCATGGTACGAAAAGCAGGGCGCGGCTCGCGACGTGCTAGTGGTCGGCGAAATGCCGGACCCAATTCCAGCGGCTGGACAAGTTCGCATTCGCATTGCCGCCTCGGGGATCAACCCGGGCGACATCAAGAAGCGGCAGGACGCGTTTGGTTACGGCATGGCGTACCCTCGCGTGATTCCGCATAGCGATGGCGCAGGCCGCGTGGACCAACTGGGCGCAGCCGTTTCCTCTGAATGGATGGGCCGTTCGGTATGGTGTTACGGGGCCCAGTCCTATCGTCCGTTTGGAACGGCTGCGGAGTTTACAGTGGTTCCTGTCGACCAGATTGCTCCGCTATCCGAAAACGTGTCGATGGA
>CAZDYZ010000410.1:0-2446 GCA_964509525.1 uncultured Acidobacteriaceae bacterium | reverse complement strand
TCGCCAGCGCGCGGCAACGAAGTCGGTCATGGCCTGATGAGCCGCCGCGGCGTCAAAGCTGAACATCCGCAGATCGAATTCGATGCCCTGAGTTCACGACTTGGCAGGCAACTGCAGTCGGCAGCGCTACGACCTTCCGAGCGTGAAATCAGATCACCCTTCAGGAACACTTGACCGCCATCGCCAACCACGCGAGATACTCTTCGCTTCCGCCGTCGATGACCAACTCCAGGTGCTCAGGTAGCTCGTATGGGTGCAATTGCTTGATGACGGCTTGCAACCCGGTGGCGTGGTCGGTCGTGGTTTTGATCAGCAGCAGATGTTCATCTTCGTGCTCAACGTTGTCGTTCCAACGGTACACGGAGTGGATCGGGCCCAGGATGTTGACGCAGGCCGCCAGGCGACGCTCCACCAGTTGCTCGGCGAGTTTCTCAGCCAGTTCCTTCGAGCCGATCGTGGTCAGCACAACGCGCGCGTTCGTCATTTGCCACTCCTTAAGAATGTGGCTTGAGACTCTAACATGATCAGCCTGTTCTGCCGCCACCCCTGTTCAGCATCGAAGGCGCTCTGTGACTCAACAGTTCTCGCAGACTTGTCAAACTTGGTTCCTTACCTCCCCTTTCGCCAGGCCTTCGCTTGACGCAGCTTGTCAAGACAAATCCACTAAGGATTGAGGGCAAATCCGTCGTAGTTTGCTGGTATTGATTTCCGTTGTTTGTTCTTCTAGTAAAGCTTCAACTATGTTTTCTATTCGCATCACCGGAGGTTGGTTCTTCGCCATGCGCCGCGTGGTGGCTACAATCTGCATCGGTTTGCTTGCGGTCTTTATCGGATACAAGGTGGTCTTCGGTGCTAACGGCATGAAGGTCTGGCAGGGGAAGCGCGCAGAGATCGAGAAGCTCCAGCGTGACATTGAGGTGGACAGCAGTGTGCACGAGCAGCTACGGCACCAGGTGGATCGCCTGCAGCGCGAGGATCCCAGCACAATAGAAAAAGAGGCGCGCGAGCAATTGGGTTTCGTGAAACCCGGTGAACACGTGCTTTATCAGCAGCCGCTCCGGCCGGAGCCGAAGCAACTCGCCGAGCAGGAAAACCCGAAGTAGCGGTTTGGCGACGCGGTGGGATTGACTTGCCCTCGGAAGGCCGGGATCCCGATTTCCCAGCCGCCCGGAACGATTCCGTCGCTTTTCTCGCGCAAACAGTCTTTCTGGAATAAACTTGTCCCTACGAAATCCGGTGACGATGGCTGCGTCGTACATCACCTGTGATGGACCGGCTCTGCGGAGCGACTAGATGGAAGACAGCTCGAGCAATAGAGCAACGCCATTCTTAGGTTCATCCCCTGACTTTGCAAAAACCCTCAGCCACCCGGCAGGCGGCTGACGCAATAGGAGATTTGACAATGACAAAGCGAGTGCTGTTAGTAATCGGACTGTACGTGATCAGCATGGCCGCGCTAGCGGCGGCAAAAGACATGACCTATGATGGCTGGATCAGCGATTCCAAGTGCGGTGCCAAAGGCGCCAATGCCGCCCACGCCGCCTGCGCCAAGAAGTGCATCGACGGCGGCGAAAAACCTGTGCTGGTCACTGATAAGGATCAAAAGGTAGTCGGCATCGACAACCCCGATGCGGTGAAGGGACATGAAGGACATCATGTGCAGGTGACGGGCAAGATGGATGACAACGGCATGCTGCACGTGGACAAGTTGACAATGCTCTCGCAGAAGGGCGGCACCGGTGGCGCCATGAATGACATGCACTGAGTTGCGGGTGGTACAAAACTGGCTGAGGTGAAGGGCGGCTGATAGCCGCCCTGTTGCTGGCTCGAACAATTGAGCGGCTTTATCGCGCCACACCTTCCAGGGGTGAGCTCGCACTTGCGTACAGCTTCTTCGGCATGCGTCCGGCGAGATAGGCCAGGCGACCCGCGATCACGGCGTTTTTCATCGCTTCGGCCATTAGCACAGGATCCTGCGCTCCAGCAATGCCGGTGTTCATCAATACCCCGTCCACGCCCAATTCCATTGCGATCGTCGCGTCCGACGCCGTGCCAACTCCCGCATCCACAATGAGCGGCACTGCTGTAATCATCTCGCGGAGGATACGAATGTTAGCTTGATTCTGGATTCCCATGCCGCTGCCGATGGGTGCGCCTAGCGGCATCACTGCGCTCGCGCCGGCGTCAATAAGCCGCTGGGCGACCACGATGTCGTCCGAGGTGTAGGGCAACACCGTGAATCCTTCCTTCACCAGCACGCGCGTGGCTTCGATCGTGGCTTGCACGTCGGGAAACAGCGTCGCCTGATCGCCGATCACTTCGACCTTCACCCAATCCGATAGTCCGACTTCGCGCCCGAGTCGTGCAGTACGGATGGCCTCCTCTGCGGTGTAGCAGCCAGCAGTGTTGGGCAGAAGAAAATACTCCTGCGGATCGATGAAGTCGA
>CAZDYZ010000409.1:0-2922 GCA_964509525.1 uncultured Acidobacteriaceae bacterium | reverse complement strand
CGCGAAGATAATCAGCAACGAGACCAACGTTGGATTCGGCCCGGCATGCATGCAGGCTGCCGGTTGTGCCGAGGGGGAGTATCTGTGTTTCTTTAACAATGACGCGTTGCTTAGTGCAAACGCGATCAGCGCGGCGCTTGCCAACTTTGTGAACCCAAGTGTCGGTGCGGTTGGCGGAAAGGTGCTGCTAGCCAACGGGGGGCTGCAGGAAGCAGGCAGTATCGTATGGTCCGATGGGAACGTTCTAGGCTACGGGCGCGGGGACGACCCCAACGCGCCACAGTACAACTTCCGTCGGCCCGTCGATTACTGCTCCGGAGTCTTCCTGGTGACGCCCCGAAAGCTCTTCGTCCAGTCCGGTGGATTCAGCTCCGAGTTCGCGCCCGCCTATTATGAAGATGCCGATTACTGCATGACTCTGTGGCAGAGGGGCTTCCAGGTTATTTATGAACCCCTGGCAGTTATTCGACATTATGAGTGGGCGACATCGGGGGGAAACGAATTTGCCATCGTGATGGCGGCGCACAATCGGAAGAAATTTTTCCAGAAGTGGGGACCAGTACTGAAACGACATTATGCTCCGGACTCTTCGCAAATCAGTGCTGCACGCATAGCGGTCGGCGCTCCCGGTTTGCGAATACTCTATATTGACGACCGAATACCGCACAGGAATCTCGGTTCCGGGTATCCACGAAGCAATGACATTTTGCGTCAACTGGTCAAGTTCGGTCATCGCGTGACATGTTCAACCTTCGCCTTTCCGTTGCTGCCGGATGAGTATTTCGACATTCCCAGGGAAATTGAGTTGTTCGATGGCCTCCATGACCACGCAACCCTGGTCAGGAACCATTTTCGGGATAGCGACGTGATTTGGGTCAGCAGACCGCATAACATGCATCTGCTGTTAACCCAATGCATGCCCGGTGCGATCGCTCGGGACTTTCGTCTGGTCTATGACGCTGAGGCGATTTTCTCGGAGAGAGCACAACAGCAACGGGCTCTGGGCCTATCGCTGAGTAACGCCGTTGAGCCCTATGATGAGTTTGCCCTTGCCAGGCTCGCAGATACTGTGGTTGTGGTTTCAGAACATGACCGAGTAGCCATGCTGCGATCCGGTCTTGGTTCGGTGCATGTGGTTGGACATCGATTCTCTCCCACTCCCACGTCAACCTCGGCCAAGGAACGTCGTACATTCCTGTTCATCGGAGCGGCGCACGGCCCTAACACTCCGAACGCAGACTCGGTCCGATATTTCTGCCGCTTTGTGTGGCCCGCCGTGCATATGGCGACGGGAGCCACGCTCGTCGTGGCCGGTTACCGAACGGACGAGGTCTTGGGCGATCTTGGCGGTTCTACGGTCCAGGTACTTGGGGCACAAGAAAATCTGCGGCCTCTCTACGAGGCGGCGCGAGCTTTCGTTGTCCCGACCCGTTATGCAGCAGGTCTGCCCTTTAAAGTTCACGAAGCTGCGGCGTTCGGAGTGCCCCTCGTTGTGTCAGATGTCATTGCCCGCCAACTGCGGTGGCGTAATGGAGTCGATTGCCTTGTCGCTCATGATGCGGATACATTTGCACAACAGTGCCGGCGGGTGTACGTTGACGATGAATTGTGGGAGACGCTTCGCAGCAACGCCTTGCAACGCGTGATCGACGAACTGAGCCCCAGCAGGTTCACGGAGAGCTTGCAGTCCGTATTGAACGAGGTCACGGGCGGGAATGCCTTGCGCGGCTACGGGTGTGTACAATCGCGAGCGTAACCGCGTGAAGACCGTTACCATCGCAATTCCCTCGTTACATCGCCCCGACCTCATCGCCCGCTCTTTACAGTCCCTTCAGCAGCAGACACTTCCGGCAGAGGAGTGGGAAGTGGTGGTCATTGAAAACGATGCTCATCCGAACCGCATCCACCACGATCTACTCCCACCGAATACAAAGCGCATCGAGCTGTCTGGCAATGAGGGCACGACGGGCTCGATTAATCGTGCTGTTGCCGCGACCGCATCGCGTTACCTTTTGCTGCTGAACAACGATGTCGAGCTGCACCCCGCGTACGTGGAGAAGCTTGTCCGCGCGCTTGATTCTGACCTGACGCTCGGCTTTGCTACCGGCAAGTTGTTGCGCGCGACGCAGCCAGATCACCTCGATGGCGCTGGGGATGCAATGTTGATGGCTGGCGCCGCCTATCGTCTAGGCCATCTCGATCGGGACGATGGCCAGTATGATCGCCCGATGCCAATTCTGAGCGGATGTGGCGCCGCTGTGCTGTACCGGCGGGAGGTCTTCGAACTCTGTGGCCGGCTTGATGAAGACTTCTTTGCTTATCTCGAGGATGTCGATCTGGCATTGCGCGCGCATCTGTTCGGCTACACGGGAATCTACTTACCAGATGCAATTGCCTATCACATCGGCAGCGCTACGCTAGGTAATGCATGGCATCCCCGAATCGTTGAATATCTCACGCGCAATCAGATCTATCTGATAGTCAAGGATTATCCCCGCTGGGTGTTCTTCAGGCTGTTGCCTCGGTTCGTTGTCTACCAGTGTTTGTGGGTGCTATTGCTGTTGCGTCACAGAGGAATCATCGCATATCTCCGAGGATGGGTTGGGGCGGTTGTCGGTCTGGGTAGTATGCGACGAAAGCACCGTCAGCTTATGGTCAAGCGTCGCGTCACTGACGATGAGTTCCTACGGCGATTGCGAGAGTCGGAGCGGCAGATCTTTGATTGGGAACAATCACGTGCTCGCACAGATCGCTCCCGCCTGCTGGGCGCCTACTTCGCCCTCTTCGGAAAACCATAAACAAAGACACGCCATTCTATTCCTGTAGCCATTTCGGAATCGGAAACGGGGAATAACCCAACGGATGAGAAGGTCTGCAACGGTCTCCGAGCAGACTTCGTCGGACCAAGGGGGCTCTTCGGTG
>CAZDYZ010000408.1:0-4683 GCA_964509525.1 uncultured Acidobacteriaceae bacterium | reverse complement strand
GAGGCTTCTCGGACGCGGATCAGCCATGGCAGATCGCATCCACCCCAAATGACTCCACTAATAGGGTTTGTCGCCCACTATCCTGAGCCCGTGCATCACCCGCCGATTAGGAAAATAGTCTCCCACAGCGTAGTGTTGGGTAGCTCGGTTATCCCAGAAAGCTATGGAGTTTCTTTCCCAGCGAAATCGGCACTGAAATTCGGGTCTCCACGTCCGAAGATATAGATATTCGAGCAACCGATTACTCTCCTCGGGAGCCAAACCGACGATATGTGTAGTAAAAGCCGGGTTGACAAAGATCAACTTGCGTCCAGTTCCGGGATGCGTCCGAATCACGGGATGCTCGGCGGGCGGATATTGCGCCTGCATCTCCTTGAACTTGGCTGGCTCTAAATTGCGGCCGAGAATGTGACTGAAATCATGAATTGCGGTAAGGCTCGAGAGCATCCGCTGCATCGCGAAACTCAGGCTTTCGTAAGCGGCACACATGTCTGCGAACAAGGTGTCGCCCCCAACTTTTGGTACCTCGACTGCGCGAAGGACAGAAGCGAATGGCGGATTCAGCCGCCACGATGCATCAGTGTGCCAATTGTTCTGATTCGGCGGTGAATTCTCATCATGGACGATTTCTAATAATTCGGGAATACCTGAAGGTTTAAAGAATGGATGAACTTCCAGATCTCCGAACGATCGTGCAAAAGCCATTTGCTGATTTACGCTTATGTTCTGATTGCGAAAGAAGAGAACCTTGTGCTCGAGCAGCGCAGCATGAAGACGGTCTTTGATGTCGGCCGTGAGCGCCTCGGATAGATCGACCCCTTCGACCTCGGCGCCGATGGTCGGGCAAAGTCGCCTGAGTTCGATTTGGTTAGAGTCCATGGTTGTCCTCCGGACCACATGATGACGACTTACTTAGATAGCTGAGTGAGGGAAGCGGATCGAGCCATTCTGGAAACGGTGTCCGAGGGTACCGACGGTGCAGCAGGGCTTCGGTCCAAAAATGTTCCCCGGCTCTGGGCACGTAAACCACTACGAGCACCTGCTTTGAGATGATTCTTTCTCCGACGCTGCAGCCCCCACGCTCGGGTTCTTCGGTCCTGGCGACGTTCAGGCTCTTGGGTCCTTGGCTTGGGCGTTATGACCCAGGCGATGCGCTTTCGTACCGCTTTAAAAGCCTCGAACAGCAATAAGCTCATGAGCTGCATCGGCCGCGCGCAAGCAGGCCGACCCAGAACCATTGTGCTCGCGGCCAGCCAGCCGATCCACACCTTTCTCCCCGAGTACGGTGTCATCGTCGCTAAGGGCTTCGCGCCATTGCACCACCGCTGGTTCAAGCCGCGGGGAGGGCAACAATATATTCTCTGGCGACTGCCACAGCAGCCAACCCGGTATTTGCCTCGATCCGACAGCTCTCGCTCTCATGAAAACCCAGACCAGGCTCGCGGATCGCGCGGCCCAGCGGAGGTCCCCTGCTCGATGCCCGGCTCGTGCGCTCGCTCACGATGCAACCCATCAAAACCAGGGAACCCTACTCAACGACAAGATCGACTTCGTGACAGCTTGTTCGGTCTCTCGCCTGCCACAGCAGTGGACCCAGAATGTGACCGGCCGTCTCCCTGGACTAAATCGGAAGCGCCGATCACACGCAGCATCCGAACCTATTTACGCGAACGACACACTCGCCAACTAACCAGTTAGCTAATAACAAGCTCAGGCTCCCTGCGCTAGGTTATCTAATAGGCCGCTGGGACAGCGTCACATTGTAGAGAATTACATCATCTACTTGGAGCGCTTTAGCTCCAATGGACGAAAGGACATCCGGCCACGAGCCAGGGCTTCGCGGATCCACTATTATGGTGTTCACATGGTGAGCGGACAGAAACGCCTTAAGTCGCTCCGCAGACCCGGGGGCTGGGTTTCCGCTCTGGAATTCCCTAAAAATGGTGTACTCCGCAAAGGCTGGTGGTATGACCCCTAGGCGTGCGATAGCTAACCGAAAATACATATCGCTATAAGCCTGCCACAACAAGGAGCGACTTCTTACACCGTATGGCAGAACGAGCACAGTGTCGTTGTGTTTAAAATAATGTCTGTAATTGCCGTGCCGAAAAACCAGTGGGATCTCTGCTTGTGATACTGGAGTCTGGCCAACCGGCAGAAGGAATACAATGCAACATACTGCGAGTGTCAGCTTCGCCGACCGATACATGTAGTTGTCGCTTAGACAGATCGCAGCCATAATCGCTACGATGAGAAACATGAACAGTGACAACCGGCAGGGTAAGGCCTGGTCGATCAGTGGCATCTTACTAACCACAATCCATAACAGAGGAATACCTAGTGTGCCGCCAATATGCATTCTTGGACCTAGTGATCCGACGAACACGAAGATGAGACCTAGCATCAGTAGTTCTCCACTGAAGGTCCGCAAGTACCTCCATCCAAACAGAGCTATGGTAATCAGGAGCCCAGGTCCCAGGTATGCACCGTTCTCAGACAGGTTCCCCCTGAAGCGCTCGGTAATCGGTAAGAGTCGGTCGCCAAAAAGAGTAATGCGTGTAGGGAGGACAAAATTAAGGAGATCAGCGGAATAGTCGACGGCTGCATTGATGGGCGCTGGTTCACCGAGAGCCAGGACATAGTACAGGTACGGAGACACCACCACGAGCAAGAGGCAGTATGCCAGTAGAATTAGCCGTGTCAACTTGGCGACGGCTCTTCTGCTGGAACCGCTGGGCGCCAGCGAGTAAGAGAGGAAGAGACCTAATGCCGCAAAGAGGGTCAGCGTAGCAAACACCTCGGTCGAGGTTAGGAACTGAAGTGCGAGAACCGGCACCAGTAGAATCACGAAAGACCGAACCGTAAGGACCTCGTCGAGCCGAAGCAGTGCCAGATATATAGCCAGAGGAACAGGAAACACTAGGACAAGAAACAGATGGCCGCGCATTTGGCCCAGCATGTACGATGAAAAGCCAAATATGTAACCAGCCAACAGCGCCGGGCAGAAGCGTTTACAGATGTGGCGGCATAAAAGAAAAGTACACCACGCAGCTAGAGCTGGACCTAGGAGACAGAGGCAGTTATATGAAACCACTGGCCCGAATAGTGTGGTCATTGGTGCCATGATCATACTGGGTCCAGGCAAGCTCGTTGCCCATGCCAAGTTATAGCCAATGGGTGCCCACACTACCTTTGGAATAAAGGGATTAAGATGGTGTGCAAGAGCGTAGGGCCACCAAACTAGGTCCCAGATAAAGATGCTCGGATCAGCTCCGCGGCCAAGGTAGCTGGTTGAGAACTTCGGTATCACGCGCACCCCGAAGAGTGCGAGCGAGAGAAGCACGTATATGAAGAGTGCCGATAAATGTTGCAGCTGTGCTAATTTCCGTTGTGTGAAGGTAGAGGACATTTCATTCATTGTGATTTCTATTGGATCGGGCCTATCCCGTGTCAGTAGACTGGACTTTGTGATAGGTTCGATGGTTCAGTTCGCTTCGATGGCGTGGTGTTGTTTTCTCGAACCGCGGCTTAAATTACTCCTGTTGGTCAATGTTGGGGTTCTGCGGCGTGCTGCTTTGCGTAATCGATCGGTGAGAGGTAGTCGACGGGGGAGTGGGGACACTGAGATACCGTGAGCCTCAAATTGCTGTCAAGAGCTGCCGCGGCGTCCGCGCGTCCCCGGCAACGGCTGGCGGAAAAACACGTGATGCAGCGAATGGCTGTCCGCGCCGTGCGGCGCTAAGGATCGCGACCAGCAGCACCGCAACAGCAAGAGCAACCTTGAGCCGCTTTCCTCGAGGCGCAGCAGTAAATAATGGTCGGGCAGCCACAAATTGACGCAGATCGCGGAGAGCGTCGGCATCCATAGCGGGCACCGGATGCGAGCGTTGCCCAGCGGAAGCATGCGACGTCCGGACACGGATTGGCGCAAGCGCGGGACAACGCGGACGTAAGTGGCCAACGCCTTTGCGCTGCCGAAGCAGGCCGGGTCCCCAGGCTCGGCAATGATGCAGGCGACGGGAGGTGGGTCTTTTGCTGTTGCAGCCAGCATTTCGTCGAGCCAGCGCTAGGAATAGCTTACGTGGGTAGTGGTCGTTGATGATGCAGCTGACGGTTTACGCAAAATCGGACACTGGGCCGACCCTAGATCGAGTACTAGTCTAGCTCCTACAGTGAGGCAGTTAAAACCCGCGAGATGTGTTGCCAGAGCCGGTATTAGAAATGGCCTCGCTCTTCTCACCACAACGGCTCGCTAGAATAGTTATTGCCGATCGCTCCGTTGCCCCCAAGCACCAATCCTGCCGGCCAAGGCATTCCTGGTCTTGTTTGGACATATGCACGGAAGAACGTCTTCGGAACCGCTCCTGCTCCTGCACCGTGTCCCATGTTCGCAATAGGAGTGAAGGCGTTCGGGTTACCTTGTGTGAATGTTTCGGTTGCACCCGGCTCAATCGTGTGGCACACATCGCCATAAGTAAACGGCCCGTGGCTCCATGAGCTTGTTGATAGGTTCCAGATTCCGGTCTGCACTCCGAGGCACACGTTCACTGCGGTGCTATTGGTGTTCGTGATGTCATAGTTGAAACTCCCGTGGATGTTGTAACCTGAATAGTGAAATGCGGGACAAATCCAATTGCTCGTCGTGTGGTCACCGCCCCCATGTGATCGATAGCAGCCAACATA
>CAZDYZ010000407.1:0-2601 GCA_964509525.1 uncultured Acidobacteriaceae bacterium | reverse complement strand
GTCCCGAGCTGGAAATCCACGTACAGCGTCATGCCGCCGCCCGAGCTGGCGCTCAACGAGTACATGTAGTTCATGCCGCTGACGCCCGACATCTGCTGCTCAATCGGCGTCGCGACTGACTCGGCAATGGTTGTCGCGTCGGCGCCAGGATAGGTCGCCTTCACCTGGATCATGGGGTCGGCGATGTTGGGAAACTGTGCAGTCGGCAGCTCGAGCATGGCCACAATGCCGGCAAGGACCATCAGGATGGCAATGACGATGGCGACGATAGGCCGATTAATGAAGAATTTCGACATGGTCAGTTGCTCCCAGCCGCCTGCGCGGGCGGCACGTAAGGCTTGGGAACAACCGGAACACCTTCCTTGGCCATTTCGGGCACGGCAGCAGCAAACTGCTGCACCTTCTGAATACCTTCGACCACCACCTTCTCGCCCGGCTTTACTCCTTCGCTCACGATCCAGCTCGGACCCACGCGCTCTCCCATCTTGACCGGTCGAAACATGGCCTTGTTGTCAGGTATGAGCACAATGAGCTGGTACTGTCCTTGTATCTCGATGACCGCGGCCTGCGGTACCAGCAGGGCATTCTGGTTCTCGCCGATCGCAATCTTCACACGCCCGAAGCCACCGGGACGAAGCACTGCATCTGGGTTGGGAAACTCAGCCGCCAGCTGGATAGTACCTGTTTGGGTGCCCACCTGACGGTTTATGTAAATGATGTGGCCCTTCGCCGGATAGGGTTCGTCATTGGCCTGAATAAATTCCACCGGCTTTTGCTTGAAGACGTCGCTGCTGACCTTTCCGCTAATGATTCTGGTTAACTGGGGGGCAAAACTAAGAAATGTCGACTCGCTGGGGTTGAAATACGCCCAGATAGGATTCACCTGCGAGACAACCGCCATTTTGGTTGTTGTTCCCACCAAGTCGCCGATCTGAGAGTTGGAAACACCGGCGATGCCGTCAATGGGCGAATAGACCTTGGTCCAGGACAGGTTCAATTCTGCGTTCGCCAATGCGGCCTTGTTGGCTTCCACCTCTGCCTTCATGGCCGCCTGATTGGCGAGGTCAGTATCGAGCTGCTTTTGCGGGATGGCGTTTTGTGCCGCGAGTGGCGTGTCGCGCTGCACATCGGCCGTGTACTTATCGTACTGGGCCTGTGCGACTGCCACCTTAGCCTTGGCATTCTCCACCTCAGCCTGGTACTGCCGCGGGTCGAGTTCAAACAGAAGTTGGCCTTTCTTGACGAAGAAGCCATTCTGGTAATTCTGCGTGAGCAGATAGCCTTGCACCTTGGGGGTGATGTCTGCGTTCACCGGACCGTTCAGTTGCGCCACCCACTCGGCAACCTCGGGCACGTTCTGCTGCATGACCTCGGCGACCAGGACTTCGGGCGGGCCTGCCTTCGGCTTTTCCTGTTTCTCTTCGCAAGCGGTCAGCAGCAGCAGCAGGGACACGGCGGATAAGCCCAGGACAATGGCGTTGCACTTGAGGCGGCGACGCTGCATCTCCGCTAGTTCCGGGCTTGCGGTTCTCGGTTCTGGCCCTAAACCTTGAAACTCAGGTCTGGTTGGCATGAACATTCTCCCGAAGTACGTGCATGGACGGACCCACACTGTCGTTCTTTTGCGTGAGGCATAAGCATCCTTTGTAGTCCACAACGCTGTCAGTTGTCACCTAGCAGTTTTCCTAGCCTGGGCCGAACAGGGCCCCCTATGAAGTCGGCTCCTACTGCACCATTAGTTCCACTGACAATGGGGAATTCGGGTAATATGGGAGGCTCGACCTCATGGCCCTTTATCTGGTAACTGGTATTGCAGGGTTCATTGGATCCTCGATTGCTCGTGAACTGGTTCGCCTCGGCGAAACCGTACGCGGCCTCGATAATTTCGTCACCGGCAAGCCGGAAAACCTGGTGGACCTTCGCGATTACGTTGATTTCCGTGAGATTGACCTGCTCGATCTTTCCGCAGTCGCCGCAGCCTGCCGTGGCGTGGACTATGTGCTGCATCAGGCGGCGATCCCGTCGGTGCCGCGTTCAGTCGCCAACCCCGTCGAGACCAATCGTGCCAACGTGGATGGCACCCTCAATCTATTAGTGGCCGCCCGCGACGCCGGGGTGAAGCGCGTCGTATACGCGTCCTCGTCGTCGCTCTACGGAGACACGCCCGCCCTGCCCAAACGCGAGGACATGACACCCAATCCGATTTCGCCCTATGCTGTCTCCAAGCTGACGGGTGAATACTACATGACGTCTTTCTACCGCGTGTACGGATTGGAGACCGTCTCGCTGCGCTACTTCAACGTGTTTGGCCCGTTTCAGGATCCGACGTCGATGTACTCCGGGGTACTGGCGATTTTCATATCCAGAATGTTAGCGGGAGTGCAGCCGACTATCCACGGCGACGGCGAGCAGAGTCGTGATTTCACCTTCATTGACAATACGGTCAACGCAAACCTTCTCGCCTGCCACCGTCCCGCTCCCGAGGTGGCCGGGAGGGCTTTCAATGTTGCCACGCAACGGCGCGTTTCGTTGAACGAGACCTATTCCCTGCTCCAACCTCTGACCGGATATAGCGGCGCGCCCCAGCACGGTCCTGAGCGG